>JBFYWS010000610.1:0-4494 GCA_041310935.1 Desulfobacteraceae bacterium
GACCGGTCTCCCGCATGAACACCTGGGTATAGGTTCCCAGAACAGGCCCGAATCCATCAAACAGCACGGCGACCAGGGCCATGATCGGCGCGGTGATCAACACACTGATGCCGCGGTAAGCAAGATACATCAGGAGTGCCAGCGCAATGACCAAACCAAGAATGCCAATCATACGTTATTTTCCTTCCAGCTGAGGTACACAGGGTTTTTCTCCGGATGCGTGCCAAAAAGATGCCAGCGTCAAGACCTTTCAGATCGGGGCGGAATCAGGAACTAACTTGTCTTCGGCCGCGTGACTATAGGCAACAGATAAATGTTTGTCAATCGCCACAGCCTGGCATCCCCACGGTAGTATTGTTCTAAGGGCAACTGCTTGCGCCGCTCCGGTGGCCGCGGCTTGTGGCCGGAACAGCCTGGGCGGCGGTGCTCACTTTTTTTACCCTGAACAGCGATAGCGTGCAGGTAGAAAAAGCGAAACCTTCCCTTCCAAATTATTGCTTGACACTGTGAAGACACCCTAATATGTGCGGCCTGTTTAGACGACACATTCCGGCTTCATGATGCCCATTAGGGTTCAGGAGTCGATATGTGCAACGTGCCGGTGTAGAGTTCCCCTTTAAACACCCATAGCCATGCAGGCCGCCACGGGGCATGAAAAAGATGCACCGGAAGCCCGGATGAATGGTTGAGAATAGCGGCTGACTGTCTGAGTCGCCTACGGGGTCTTAGACCGGACCCAATGCCGATGCCGCTTGGAAGGCACGATCTTCAAGCTGCATCCAAACTCATTATGTTAAGAAGGGACTGGTCCGGGCTTAGAACCCGTTGGCGGCGAGTTTCAGCCGTCTTTGGAAACCGTTCATCCGGGCGGAGGTGCCCACCTTATTTTCGTACCAAGCGGTCAGCATTTGCAAGCCCGGCTAAAGCTAACGTCGTTAGCAACTGCTTACCCAAAAAGACGTCTATCGGCATGCTCTGTCGTCTCGTCATTTTGGAAGCGTGAACGCGACAGCCTGGGATCTTTGAGCCCATCAGCGCCAGTATCGATCTCCCCAACCTCTGGAGGAACCCCATGGCTTCGGACCAAAAATTCACCCGCACAACACTGACTGCCATGGTGGTCGGGTCCATGGTCGGAGCGGGGATCTTCTCCCTTCCGGCCCGTTTCGGCGCCGCCACCGGCCCCTTCGGGGCCATCGTCGCCTGGCTCGTCGCCGGCGGCGGCATGCTGATGCTGGCCTTCGTCTTCCAATCCCTGGCGGTGCGTAAACCCGATCTCGATGCCGGCATCTTCGCCTATGCCAAAGCCGGCTTCGGCGACTTCCTGGGCTTCGCCGCGGCCTTCGGCTTCTGGGCCGGGACCTGTCTGGGCAACACGACCTATTTCATATTGATCAAATCGACCCTCGGGGCCTTCTTCCCGATCTTCGGCGACGGCAACACCCCCGCGGCCGTCATCGTCTCCTCCATCATCCTGTGGTCCGTGCACTTCATGATCCTGCGCGGCATCCAGGGGGCGGCCTTCATCAACAAGGTGGTGACCGTCGCCAAAATCGTCCCGATTTTCGTCTTCATCGTGATCATGGCCTTCGCCTTCAAGTACGACCTCTTCGCGGCCAGCTTCTGGGGCGGCGGCGGCTACAGCGCGGCCGACATCTTCAACCAGGTGCGCAGCACCATGCTGGTGACGGTCTTCGTCTTCATCGGCATCGAGGGGGCCAGCGTCTATTCCCGCTACGCCAAGCGCCGGGAGGACGTCGGCTGGGCGACGGTCATGGGGTTCATCGGCGTCCTCTGCCTGCTGGTGCTGGTGACCCTGCTGCCCTACGGCGCCCTGCTGCGCCCTGAGCTTGCGGGGCTGCGGCAACCCTCCATGGCCGGAGCCCTGGCGGCCGTGGTCGGTCCCTGGGGGCTCAAGTTCGTCAGCGCCGGGCTCATCATATCGGTGCTGGGCGCCTATTTGGCCTGGTCGCTGCTGGCGGCCGAGGTCCTGTACTCCGCCGCCAAATTCGGGTTGGTGCCCAAGCAGTTGAGCCACGAGAACGCACACCAGGTCCCGTCGACGGCGCTTTGGATCACCAACATCCTGGTCCAGGTCTTCCTGATTCTGACCATGTTCGCCCGCTATGCTTTCGACCTGGCCCTGGAGATGACCAGCGCCATGACCTTGATCCCCTATGTGCTGGTGGCGGGTTACGCCCTCAAGCTGGTCCTGACCCGCGAGACCTATGCCGCGGGCTCAAAGGACTTGGCCCTGGATCTGACCTGGGCGGCGATCGCCACCCTCTACACGCTCTTCATGCTGTGGGCCGGCGGATTCAAGCATCTGCTGCTTGCGTGCATCCTCTTCGCCCCCGGCGCGCTGCTCTTCGTCATCGCCCGTCGCGAGCAGGGGCAGGCGGTCTTCACCACGGTCGAAAAGGGGCTGTTCGCCCTCGTGGCGGCGGGGGCGGTTGGCGGTATCTATGCCCTGGCCACCGGCCAGATCACGATTTAACCAACACCAACACGAAAGCAAGGAGGGATTGATAGATGACTGCCGAAAGCAAAACGAAAACGTCCGGGACCGGCCTGTTCTATGGGGTTCACTCCGAGGTCGGCACACTGCGCAAGGTATTGGTCTGCGCTCCCGGCCTGGGCCATACGCGTCTGACCCCGAGCAACAACGACGACCTGCTCTTCGATGACGTGCTCTGGGTCCAGACCGCCAAGCGCGACCACTTCGACTTCATGACCAAAATGCGCGACCGCGGGGTGGAGGTCGTGGAGATGCACAACCTGCTGGCCGAGACCGTGGCCATCCCCGAGGCCAAGGCCTGGATCCTGGACCGCAAGATCACCCCCAACAATGTCGGGCTGGGGCTGATGGCGGACACCCGGGCCTTTCTGGAGAGCCTGGAGCCGAGGGTGCTGGCTGAGTTTCTCATCGGCGGGGTTTCGGTCGTCGATATTCCCGACGCTTTTGCCACCTCGGACTACCTGGACTTGGTTCGCGAATCCCACGGGGTGACGGAGTACCTGCTGCCGCCGCTGCCGAACACGCTCTACACCCGCGACACCACTTGCTGGATCTATGGCGGCGTCACCCTCAATCCCCTGTATTGGCCGGTGCGGCGCGAGGAAACCCTTCTGACCACAGCGATCTACCGGTTCCACCCCTCTTTCGCCGACGCCGGCATTCAGGTCTGGTGGGGCGACCCGGATCAGAACTTCGGCCTGGCGACGCTGGAAGGCGGGGACGTGATGCCGGTGGGCAATAAGGTGGTGCTGATCGGGATGAGCGAGCGGACCTCGCGCCAGGGCATCGCCCAGGCGGCCGCCGCCCTCTTTGCCAAGGGGGCCGCCGAGCGGGTGATCGTGGCCGCCATGCCCAAACAGCGCGCCGCCATGCACCTGGACACGGTCTTCACCTTCGCCGACCGCGACCTGGCGACAATTTATAAGCCCCTCATGGACCAGGTCCACGCCATTACCCTGCGCCCTAGCGCCAAACCTTCCGGGATCGAGGCCACCATCGAGAAGAAGCCCTTCGTGGACGTGGTCGCCGAGGCGCTGAACCTCAAGAAGATCCGGCTCATCGAGACCGGCGGGGACCACTACGCCAACGAGCGCGCCCAGTGGGACAGCGGCAACAATCTGGTGGCCCTCTCACCCGGGGTGGTGGTCGCCTACGACCGCAACACCTGGACCAACACGGAGCTGCGCAAGGCCGGGGTGGAGGTCATCACCATCTCCGGGGCTGAATTGGGCCGCGGCCGGGGCGGGGGCCACTGCATGACCTGCCCGCTGGTCCGCGACGCCATCGACCTCTAAGAACATTTCGATTCGGCAGCAAAAAGGGGCCGGCGGCGGGCAATTGGGCCGCAGCGATCGGGGCCGTTTGCCCTTGGAACCCTGTTCCCGGCCGTGCAGGCTTCGAGGCAGGCTATTGAGGATCGGGCGCGGCATGCGGCGCGATTGACATTTTGATGCAGTTTTGATTGACATTTTGATGCAGTATCAATATTGATCGGCCCATGAATGCCGATCTCGCCATCGTCCTCTCCCTGCTTGCCGCCGCCGTCGCGATGTTTTCGATCAACAAGCCCCGCATGGACGCGGTCGCGTTGATCATGCTGACCGTGCTGCCATCCACGGGAGTGATCAGCATGGGAGAGGCGCTGTCCGGCTTCAGCGATCCGAACATCGTTCTCATCGCCGCGCTCTTCGTGATGGGCGAGGGCCTGGTGCGGACCGGCGTGGCCCAACGGCTCGGCGACTGGCTCACGGCCAAGGCCGGAAGCAGTGAAACCCTGCTGCTCCCCCTGCTGATGCTAAGCGTGGGAGTGATGGGCTCCGTGATGAGCTCGACGGGTGCGGTCGCCATCTTCATTCCGGTGGCGCTGCGGATCGCGCAGAGCACCGGCACGGCCCCGAGCCGGCTGATGATGCCGATGAGCGTCGCCGCGCTGATCAGCGGCATGATGACCCTGGTGGGCACGGCGCCCAACCTGG
>JBFYWS010000001.1:0-2866 GCA_041310935.1 Desulfobacteraceae bacterium
GACCATCCTCCGCGCGGCCCAGGCCGCCGGCATCGACATCCCGACCCTCTGCCACCACCCGGCGCTCGCCCCCATCGGCGCCTGCCGGGTGTGCCTGGTGGAGGTGGCCGGGCAGCGCACCCTGCAGCCGGCCTGCACCTTCCCGGTGGCCGACCGCATGGAGGTCCAGACCGAGTCGCCGAAGGTGGTCCGGGCCCGGAAGTTCGTGCTGGAGCTCATTTTCTCCGAGCGCAACCATTTCTGCATGGCCTGCGAGATGAGCGGCGGCTGCGAACTGCAGGACCTGGGATACCGCTACGGCCTGGACCACTGGACCTACCCCACCTACACCCAGCGGTTCCCGGTGGATGCCTCGCCCCCGCACCACCTCTTGGACCACAACCGCTGCGTGCTCTGCCGGCGGTGCCTGCGCGCCTGCACCGAACTGGTCGCCAACCACACTCTGGACCTGCGCCTGCGCGGGGCGAACACCATGCTGACTGCGGACATGGACGTGCCGCTGGGGCAATCCTCCTGCGTCAACTGCGGCACCTGCGTCAACGTCTGTCCCACCGGCGCGCTCATCGACAAGCGCAGCGCCTTCATGGCCCGGCCGGATGACGTCGAGCGCGTGGCGACCGTCTGCAGCCAGTGCAGCCTCGGCTGCGGAGTGAATGTCGTCATGCACCGCGGGCACGTGCTGCGCCTCGAGAGCCTGTGGGAGGCGCCCGTCAACGGCGGGCTGCTCTGCCGCACGGGCCGCTTCGAGGCGCTGGCGGACGGACGGCCCCGACTGCTCGCGCCCCAGCTCAAGGAGAAAGGCCAGCAGGTCTCTGTGAGCTGGGAGGCGGCGCTGGCGGCGGCCTCCCAGCGTCTGGGTGCAACCGCCCCCAAACGGCTGGGTCTCTTCACCACCACCCGGTTGACCAACGAAGCCATGGGCCTGCTGCACGCCATTTTCGTCAAACACCTCAAGGCCGCCCAACGGGGCGCGAGCCACGGTGCGGCTCCGGGGATGGCCGCGTGCCGCTGCGGGAAGCTTGCGGACATCGCCGAGAGCGACCTGATCCTGCTGGCCGGCAGCGACCCGGCCCGGGATCAGCCGGTCGCCTCCTTTTTCATCAAACGCGCCCTGGACCGGGGGGCGCGCCTGGTGACGGTCGAGAGCCGGCCGACCGAGCTCACGGCCTTCGCCGAGACGATCGTAACGCCCCGGCAGATCAGCCAGGCCGTAGCCCTGGCCCGGGCCGCTGAAAAGCCCGTGGTGATCTATGGGGCCGACCTGACCGCGGCCGCGGCGACGGCCCTCCGGAAGCTTGCGACCAAAGCCGTCTTCATCCCCCTGCACCCCGGCGTCAACACGCTCACCGCCGAAACCCTCGCGCTGAACGGCAAACTCAACGCGGCGGCCTGCGACACCCTATTCATCGCGGCGGGCGAGGAAAACGGGACGATGGAAGCGGTCATGCAAAAGGCTGCGCCCAAGGCCTTCGTCATCGTGCAGGCGAGCTATGGCTCGGCGCTAACGGACCGCGCCGACCTGGTCCTGCCCATGGCCACCTGGCTGGAGCGCTCCGGGACCTTCACCAACACCGAGGGGACCATCCAGAGGGCCCATGCGGCCCTGACCCCTTCGGGCCAATCCCGGCCCGACTGGGACATCCTGGGCCGGCTAGCGGAACGCCTGGGGCTGGATGCCGCGATCGCCAAGGAGGCGATTCTCGCATGCCGAGTGTAACGCGCACTGAAAAAGGAGAGCCTGTCATGGGGAACGTACTGATTGCCACCGACTGGCTGGCCGCCTGCGCCGGCTGCCACATGTCGCTGCTGGACCTGGACGAGCGCCTCGTCGAGCTGCTGTACCACGTGACCTTCACCTCGAGCCCGGTAACCGACCTCAAGCACCCGCCCGAAAGCGGGGTCACGGTCGGGATTCTCACCGGTGCCATCAGCAACACCCACAACATCGAGGTCGCCCGGCGCATGCGCAGCCGCTGCACCTACCTGATTGCGGCGGGGGACTGCGCGACCTTCGGCGGCATCGTCGCCGCCCGCAACCTGGTCGGCACCCAGGCGGCCCTCACGCGCGCCTACCTGGAGACCGAAAGCACCGTCGACGGGCGGATCCCGGACTCGCCGGAACTGGGTCGGCCGCTCGACACCGTCACGGGCATCGGCGACGTGGTGAAGGTGGACATCTTCCTGCCGGGCTGCCCGCCCCGGCCCGAGGATTTCCACTACGTGTTTGCGGAAGTGCTGTCAGGTCGGATCCCCGTGGTGCTGCCGCGGGAGAATTTCAGGTACGATTGAAGAGATAGACTGAAGACTGAAGGCTGAAGGTTTTTAGGGACAAACCATGCGCGATCACACAAAACTTCGGGTTTTTGAGTTCGCCGATGAAGTAGCGATGAACCAAAGGTCGTAGAAACGGAGAAGGTCTTGAATGGCTTGATTCGTGCCTTGCGAGATGTTTTATAGCCTTCAGCCTTCAGTCTAAACACCTGAGCAGTTACCATTTCTTATCAGGGCGGTAGTTTCGTAGACAGGCATCATCAACCCCAACAAAAGGAGGGTTCAAAATGAAACGAAACACGGGCATGCTGATGGTTGCGATTTTTGTTTGTGCCGTCGTTTTCGGCACCTGGGCGCCGACGGTCGCAGCGGCCGACGCCATCAAACTCAAATACGCCAACTTCCCGCCGGCGCCGACCTTCCCCTGCGTGCAGATGGAACGCTGGAAGACCGAGGTCGAGAAGCGCACCGCCGGCAAGGTGGCGGTTCAGACCTTTCCGGGCGGAACGCTGCTCGATGCCAAGAACATGATCGACGGGGTCATCGCCGGCACCGCCGACATCGGCTGCCTGTCGATGGCCTATCAGCCCGGGCG
>JBFYWS010000020.1:0-3570 GCA_041310935.1 Desulfobacteraceae bacterium
GCCGAAGCAGCATCTTCCACCACCACGTCGAAAACTACTGCTGCGTGTTCAACACGACCGGTGAGGACATCATCAAGACCGGCCGTGAGCAGGCGGCTGCCTTCGGGGCGGAGTTCCTGGATGAGGACGTTCTCGCGATCACGGCCGAAGCCGGCCGCTATGCCATCACGCTGGAGAGCGGCAGCAGCGTCGTCGCCAGCGCCGTGATCATCGCCACCGGAACGGCGCGCAAGCGGCTGGGGGTGCCCGGGGAGAAGGAACTGCTCGGCCGGGGGGTGAGCTACTGTGTCGAGTGCGACTGCAACTTCTACAAGGGGGCCGAAGTGGCGGTGGTGGGCAACGGCAGCGCTGCGGCGAGCGGCGCCCTGACCATGCTCGCCTATGCCCGGACGGTGCGCCTCGTCTGCGAGGCGCTCGATGTCAGCCCCGCGCTCGCAACCGAGCTGCGTAAAAGCGCCGTGGTCCTGCATGAAAACCGCAAGGTCAAGGAGATCACCGGCAATGACGGCGTCGAGGGGGTCGTTATGGACGACGGCGCGCGGCTGGCTGTGCAGGGCGTGTTCATCGAACTCGGCGCCAAAGGGGTGATGGAGCTCGCCGGTCTCCTCGGCGTGCAGCTGGACGACGAAATGAAGCACATCCAGACGAACAAGAAGATGGAGACCAGTGTGCCCGGCATTTACGCGGCCGGGGACATCACCGGCCCGCCCTGGCAGGTGGCCAAGGCCGTGGGCGAGGGCTGTGTGGCCGGCCTGGAGGCCGCGGGTTACGCCAAAAAGCTGGTTCAGGCTCCGCCGGTAAAAGGCTAACGGGGCGGGTCAGCTCAGAAACGCCCCGGTGCCATTCAAGACCTTCCCGGTTTAGACGACCGTTGGTTCAATAGCCGACTCAAATGCGTGAAGTCTTCTGTGATGACGCATGGTTTGTCCCTGAAAGCCTTCAGTCTTCAGCCTTCAGTCTGTCTACCTGAGCAGTTATCGGCTGGGCGGTGGCCGAGCGGGTCCGCAGGGCCTCGAGTGCCTTTGCGGCGGCTGCGGCGTGCGGGGTCTTGCCCTCGTTCATTTTGGCGAGAAACGGCTCCGAGCGGGCGGTGCCCATGGCGCCCAGGGCGGATATGGCTGCGGAGAGCACCTTCGCGTCATCCGGATCGCCGGATTTGCGGATGCGCTGCAAAATCCCTTTCTTGTGGCCCGCCGCCTTTTGAGCGACCTCCAGAACTGCCGCTTCGACCCGGTCCCGGTCCTTGAAGCTCTTCATGCCGCCCACCGTTTGGATGATCTGGGTGACCCGGCGGTAGTGCCGGGCGGCCAGCTCCTTGTCCTCGGGGGGCTCGGCCTGCAAGCGGGAAAAGAGCTTGTCCACGATCTCGTCCGAGAGCGGGGAGAGCTCGGTCAGCGCGGTGGCGGCCCGCCAGCGGACTTTCTCGTCCGGGTCGTCCAGCGCCTTGAAGGCCAGTTTTTCCGCGTCGGGCGCCTTCATGGCGACGATGGTGTTCAGGGCCTCGTCGCGCACCCGGGCGTGAACGTGGGTCATGAGCTTGCGGACCGGTTCGATGTCGCGCTCATCCGCGCCGATCTGCCGCAGCAGCATGAGGGCGTTGCGCTTGAGGAACCACTTCTGGGTTGGGTCCGCGAGGACCGTTAGCAACCACTCGCGGGCGAGCGCCCCTTTCTGACCGAGGGCCTTCATCGCCGCCTTGCGGGCTTCGCGGTTCTCGCTGTCGGAAAGGATCCGGCACAGTGTTTCGATCCCGAAGACCCCCAGAAAATCCAGCACGGCTTCAATGGATGTGCGCCGACTCTCGTCCGCGCGCTCGTAGGCGCCTTGAAGCTCGTGCGCCCGGTCCTGGAACAGGAAGAGCAGGGGCTCGGCTGGCGGGCCGGCTTCCCCTGCCGCGAGCGACCCGCCCGCTTTCGCCTGGCCTACCGCCCGCGTGAGCGCAAGGACGGTCTGCAGGTCACCCTGTTCGATGAGGGGCGGAATCGCGCGACGGAAGCACTTGAGCAGCACGGCCGCATCACCGGCGGATGCCGGCTGCAGCAACCGCTGGACGTAGTGCCTGATGTGGGCGGCCACGTTGTGCGCCATTTTATGGGTGTTTACGAGGGACTGCACGTCCGGCGGCAGCTCCTCGAACCTGAGAATGCCGTTGGCGTAGAGCTCTTCCAGAAAGCCCTGCGCGCCGCCAATGTCCTCGAGAACCAGCCGGCGGGAGACCCACTTCAGGATGCGCTTCACGCCGCCGAAGCGGCGTTGTACGGCAGAGTTTTCCGGGTTCTGGGCGCTGATCTCCTTCAGGCGGTTGAGCTCCGTGAAGATGAAGCGCGAGGTCGGCAGCAGTGTGTCCAGCGGGAAGGCATCGATGATGACTTTTTCGATGTCTTCCTCCTGGATGTTCTTGACGTGCTTGGCAATGACGTAGCAGTTGATGATGAGGTCCTTCAGGAACTCAGGGTGCTTGAGGGGGCGCAGGATGTCCTGGATGATCTGCAGCTTCATGCGCTTGATGGCCTCGTCCGATTCCCCCCGGAACATGGGCAGGACCTTGAGGTCCTTGGCCAGGCGTTGGATGGCCATCTCGACCCGCCACGGCAGGTTCTTTTCGAGGACGATGATGTCGTCCATGAACACCGTGGAAATCTCGGTGATCCCCCGGTCCACCAGCGCCCGGGTCAGCAGTTCGCCTACCTTGGCGTGCTGGCCCCGCTCGGCCGTCGGGTCGCTCATCACGTCGACGAAGCTTTCGAAGTGCTCCGGAGTGATCACTTTTTTGAGGGCGAAGCTGACGAGCGCCTTGCGGTTGAAACACTCGCTCAGCTTGGGGACGAAGAGTTCGGCCATGCCGGCCCCCACCACGGTGCGCACGTTGACGGGCTCGTCCAGGATGCCGGTGATCAGGATCTCGTTGCGCTCGCGGACTTCCTGGTTGGTGACCATGATTTCCGGGCAATCCCGCAGGCAGCGCTGCAACGCCTCGTACAGCCCGTGCTTGGCCTTCTGGGAGCCGGGGTGATCGGACGCATAATAGCCCGTGCGCAGCATGGCCTTGGTGAGATCCATGACGAACTCGCCGACGGGTTTGATGCGCTCGCGCTCCGCGGCGGAGAGGTCTTTCTTGACACTGGTGGCTGGTGCCGCCGCGGCCTCCGGCGCGATTTCGCGCTGGGCCTCTTCCTGGGCGACGGCGGAGCGGATCCAGCTGATCGGCAAGGCCGCCTCTTCCGGCGGCCGGGTGTGCGCGTCGGGCGCGGGCTCCGCGCTCCGGGCCGGGGCTTCGGAAGGGGGCGGCGGCAGGCGGGCTGCGTCCGGAGGCTGCGGCGGGGTGGTTCCGCCGACAGGGGGTGAGTCGCCTGCCCCTGGCCGGCCGGCGAGCACAGCGGCAAGCCCCGGTATGGCGCGGATCTCCTGCGCAAGCGTCCTGAGGGCCGCCTCGATCTCCCCTGTGGGGCCGAGCAGCATCCCGCACGGCTTTTGCAGCGCCTCACCGCTCTTTCGATCCACGGCTTCGAGCACTTCCATTTCCAGCGTGATCCGGTGGGGGGTGTCCGGAAGGATCAGGGCGAGGAGCAG
>JBFYWS010000021.1:0-3936 GCA_041310935.1 Desulfobacteraceae bacterium
CGCAACCTACAACATCCTGATGTATTCCCACGACACTTACGGGCTCGGGCACATCCGCCGCAGCATGGCGATCGCCGCCCACCTGTTGGCGCCCCGGGTGAACATCCTCATCCTGACCGGCTCGCCCATTGCCGGACGGTTTTCCTTCCCGGAGCAGATCGATTTCGTGCGCATCCCGGGGATGATCAAGAAGACCAACGAGGAGTATCTGCCGCTGTCGATCAAGATCAACGCCCGGCATGCCCTGGACATCCGCAAAAGCATCATCACCGCGACCGTCAAGAGCTTCCAGCCCCAGCTTGTGATCGTCGACAAGGAGCCCCTCGGTCTCAAGAAGGAGGTGCTCCCGGCCCTGCAGTGGATGCGGCGCTGCCGGCCCGGCACCAAGGTGATCCTCGGGCTGCGCGACATCATGGACGACGCCGAGACCACGAAGCAGGAGTGGCGGGACAAGGGCGTCTACCAGGTGCTCGAGGACCTCTACAGCGAGATCTGGATCTACGGCAACCAGGCGTTCTACGACCCCATCCGCGAGTATGACATCGCGGAGCCGGTCAGCCGCAAGGTCCGCTTCACCGGCTACATCCCGCGCAAGGTCCCTTCGTCCGAGGCTGTCCTGAACATCAAGAGGGAACACGGGCTGCAGGAGGGCGACAAGCTGGTGGTGGTCACCACCGGCGGGGGCGGGGACGGCTACGCCGTGATGGACGCCTATCTTGCGATGCTCGAGTCGTCCGCTGTGCCGCCGGCCTTCAAGAGCATTCTGATCACGGGCCCGTTCATGCCGAAATCGGAGCGCAAAAAGGTTTACAAGCGCGCGCGCAAGCTCGGTGTCCGCATGTACCACTTCTATCGCCAGATGGAGAAGGTCTTCGCGGCCGCCGACGTGGTGGTCAGCATGGGCGGCTACAACACCCTGTGCGAGATTCTGAACCAGGGCACGATCAGCCTCGTCATCCCCCGTGAAAGCCCGCGCAAAGAGCAGTTGATCCGGGCCCAGACCTTCCAGCGCCATAACCTGACCGACTACATCCCCTGGGACGACTTGACTCCCGAGCGGCTGCGGGATAAGCTGCGCAACCTCCTTGAAGACCCCAAGCCCTACCACGATGCCATCGCCGATTTCCGGTTCACCGGCATCGAGACCATGAAACAGCGCATCCTGGAGTTCCGGGGCCACAAGTCATGAACACCGCGGTGCGGCCGGTGCTGGGGATGGTCCTGAAGGGGTATCCCCGGATCTCGGAGACCTTCATCTCCAACGAGATCCTGCTGCTGGAGCAGCTGGGGTTTGCCGTCCACATCCTCTCCATGCGCCCGGGCCGGGAGGGCTTCACCCACACGAGCATCGCCCGGATCCGCGCCCGGGTGGACTACCTGCCGGAGACGTTCCTGAGAAACATCCACCGGCTGCTTTACGCCAACCTGTGCCTCGCCATCCGGGATCCCGCACGCTACGCAGCCGGCCTGCGCGTCGCCCGTCGCCGCTACCTGCGCACGCGCAACCCGGCCTCTCTGCGGCATTTTTTGCAGGCGGGCTACCTGGTCACCCGGCGCCTGCCCGGCAGCGGGGTCGTGCACCTGCACGCCCACTTCGCCCACTCGCCGACATCGGTGGCCTTGTACGCCTCGGTGCTGAGCGGGCTGCCCTTCAGCTTCACGGCCCACGCCAAGGACATCTACACCTCGGATTCCGCCCAGCTCCGGGAGAAGATCGCCCTGGCACGTTTCGTGGTCACCTGCACCGAGTACAACCGGCGCCACCTCCTCGATCTGGCCGGAGGCGCGCGGACGCCCATCCACCGCATCTACC
This sequence comes from Desulfobacteraceae bacterium, assembly GCA_041310935.1. Classification (GTDB taxonomy): domain Bacteria; phylum Desulfobacterota; class Desulfobacteria; order Desulfobacterales; family SpSt-501; genus SpSt-501. Next base: position 1,814 of record JBFYWS010000021.1, read on the forward strand.
ACGGGATCGACACCCGCCTCTTCGCCGGCGACGGCCATGTCAACCATTCGCCGAGCCCGCCCTTTCGGCTGCTCACCGTGGCCCGGCTGATCGCGAAGAAGGGGATCCCCACGATTCTTAAGGCGCTGAAGATTCTGCGGGAGCGGGGCATCGCCCTCGACCACACCCTGATCGGCGACGGGCCGGACCGGGACAGGATCGTAACGCTCATTTCGCGCCTGGGGCTGAGCGGGGCGTGCCGCTGGATCGGGAGCCAGCCCCACGACGTGGTGCTGGCGCACTACCGCCGGGCGGACCTCTTCGTCCTGGGCTGCGAGGTGGCCGCCGACGGCGACCGGGACGGGATTCCCAACGTGCTGTTCGAGAGCATGGCCATGGGGGTGCCGGTGGTGACGACGGCCGTGTCGGCGATCCCGGAGCTGGTGGAGCCGAAGCGAACAGGCCTGCTGGTGCCGTCGGGCGATCCGGAGGCGCTGGCCGAGGCCATGTTGACGATGCTGATGGATGCCGGGCTGCGCCGGCGCGTTATTCCCGCCGCGCGTGAGCGCGTGCTGCATGATTTCGACAACCGGGCGCTGGTGGGCCGGTTAGCCGAGATTTACCGGCAGGCGCTGGGGCAGCCGCTCCCGCCCGAATAGCGGTTTATGGTTACGACTCAGGTAGAAGGGGGGGCAGGGTTCGGGGTTCAGGGTTCAGGAGAGAGATGAACGCTAATCATGAGAATTTTTTCTGTGGGAGTCCGCCGCGGCGGACCGCGATGATCGTGGCTTCACCTTTTCGCGCCTTCCGCGTATTTCGTAGTGTCCTTTCCCCATCCATTATTGCCTGCTGAGTAGTTACGATTTTTTCAGGCTTCAGCCTTCAGCCTAAACACCTGAGCGCTTACCCGATATTTAATGCGTCGCACGGTTTTTTGTCAAGCGACTCTTCAGCGCTGAGCCGTCCCCCGATACGCCGGTATCAGGAATCGTCCCGCGGGGGGTTCATCTTCTCCACCCACCGGTAAAGCGCTTCCCGGTAGCGATACGCCAGCAAGATCAACACCAGGCAGGCGCCGGCGACGACGGCGAGCAGCCCGTAGCTTCGGTCGTACAGTGCCGCCCCCTGGAGGCTGAGCATCAGGGTTCCCGGCATGCGTCCGACGCCGGTCATCAGCGCAAATAGTTTCACGGGCAGCGTGCTGAGTCCCAAGGCGAGGCAGAGGTAGTCTTTGGGAAACCCCGGGATGGCGAACATGATAAAGAGGGCGATGATGCCCTGCCGGTTGATCAGGCGGTCCATGCGACTGAAGCGCTCCTGCGACACGAGCCGCCGCACAAAGCGTTCGCCCAGCATGCGTCCGATAGCGAAGTTGATGAGCGAGCCCACGGTCAGGCCGATGGTGGAATAGATGAATCCGGCGAGTGTACCGAAAAGATAGCCCCCGATGAATCCCGTGGCCTCCCCCGGAATCGGCGCAGCGATGACCTGTGCCACCTGGATGCCGATGAACACCAACGGTGCCGCCCATCCGAAGGATTCAACGGTGGCGCGCATCCACTCCCGGTCGGTCACCAGGCCGTACCAGCGGCAGGCCTCCGCCCAGACAGCCGGCGTGGATGCCAGGATCCCCAGCAGCAGAAGACAGGCGGCCGCCGCGGCCAGCCATATGGTAGTGGTTTTTTTCATACCGCTAGAAAATCAGCAACGATGTTCAGCTGCGCGTCCTTGTATTGCCAGCTGCCGACGAGCGCGGTGTTGCTGAAAGCTGATGATGGTGCGAGCAGAAAGAGGAGAACCAGGCCGGGCGCCACGTATCGCATCAAGGAGACCTCCGGGAGTCTTGGGGCCATTGCCGGGTGCGCGGTTGCAGTGCTGCAGGGGCTGCCTGTCCAGGCCGCCCCTGCACCAAATGAATGCAGGGCACATTAGCACATCCAGCCCTATGTCTCAACGAAGTCCGGCTCGACACTATCCGCTTGGCTCAGCAGCAACTTTTGTTTCGGATGAGTTTTGGCATTCGAGAGGAAAAATTTAGATGAGGGGGCGAGGGTATGCAATCGAATGCATCGTCAAAATGGCTTTTGATTCTGGGCAGCATCAACATGTTTCTGGCGGTGGCGCTGGGGGCCTTCGGGGCGCAC
>JBFYWS010000022.1:0-6171 GCA_041310935.1 Desulfobacteraceae bacterium
TAGATCGACACCTTGTACTCCTCGATCATCCAGAACAGATCCTCCAGGGCCCGGCGCTTTTCCGCCGAGGAGTCGGGGCGCAGCGTTTTCAACAGCAGATCGAGCCTCTCGGAGATGGCATGCAGGCCCTCCGACTTGGCGCGGTCCTTCTCGGGTGCCACGAGCGCCCGTCGGCCGCGGATGGCCAGACCCTGCAGGTAGCGCTCTATGTGCGGCAGCCGCTCGGCCTCGTAGAGAGAAATAAAATTCTGCGGCACCAGGCGGGTCAGGTCTTCTTCCAGCCGGCCGCGAAGGGCGGCCAGGGGCCCCTTGCTTCCGGAGAGCGCGGCCAACTCCCCGCGCACCGCGGCGTAGGACTGAATCACGGGCATCACCGCATACCGCAAGTCGCGGCCGGCCGGGAGGATCTTCGCCGCGCCGGCGGCCGCCCGCGCGGCGAACTCCCGTTGGGTGCGGATCGGCGCCGCAAAGAGATCCTGCATGACGCGGTCGGCCATGGCATCTTCCAACCGCCGCGCGCCGCCGAAATAGCGCGCCGCCGGGTGAAGCTCCTCGGGAAGGGCCAGGCTGCGTTTCAGGAACTTCAGCTCTTTGGCGAAATGAACGGCAAACAGCGCAGCCACTCCCCCGGGGTGAGCGGCCGCGGCCTGGTCGCGCCGGGTGAAAAGTTTCAGATCGACCCCCTCCGCCCGGGGATCGAGGGCCGGATACGCCACCCAGTGGCTGCTTGCGGCTTTTTCGCTGACGACCGTTTCCGGCAGGTCGCCGAAATCCCAGCGGGTGACCCCGGAACGCTCCCAGCGCTGTCGCACCTCCGGCGGGATCCGGGCCGCCGTGGGCTGTGACCGCAAAAGGCCGGGGTCCCGGCCGGACACAAGCTCGCGGCCGTCGGGCGCCGTGAGGGTCAGGCGCATTTTCAGGTGGTCCGGCAGCGCCTCGCCCGGCCAGGCCGAGGCGGGGATGTCGACCCCGAAGCGCCGGTGAATGAATTCGCCCAGCGCGGTGAGGAAGAGGCCCCGCCCCTGCGGCATCTCGCGCAGGATGACGTCCACGGTTTCGTTCAAGGGAACCAGGCGTTTGCGAACGGCCTTGGGCAGCCCCCGGACGAGGGTCTCCACCTTGTCCCGCAACAGCCCCGGCACCAGCCATTCCATGGCGGCCGGCGGCACCGCCGGGGCCAGTGCGGCCGGCACCCGCAGCGTGACGCCGTCGGCATCGGCCCCCGGCTCGAAGTGATACCTCAGTTCAAGCGATCTCCCCGCCGCCTGGAGACGCTCCGGGAAAAGGCCCAGCTCGCCCTCATCCGGGCGGTAGTTCATGAGATCGTCCTCCGACATGAGCAGGAAGCCGTCGCCGCCCTTTGTTTTGATCAGGTGGCTGAGCGCGCGGAGGTCGTACACGTGCGCAAGGCGTTTCCGGTAAAACGCCGCGAAGGCCTCGTTGCTCACCAGCAGGTCCCGGCGGCGGAGCCGGTTTTCAAGGTCCGCCACTTTCGCCGCCAAGGCCTGGTTGTGCTTCAGGAACGCGAAGGGTTTGCCGGTCTGCCCGCCCACCAGCGCCTGTCGGATGAAAATCTCGGTCGCCTCATCCGGGCGGACCCGGCCGTAGGAAACAGCCCGGCCGGGGATGATGACCAGACCGAAGAGCGTGACCTGCTCGGTGGCCGTCACCTCGCCGCGCGCGGGCTCCCAGCGCGGGTCCCGGTGCGTTGCCCGGCACAGGCGGCCCCCCAGTTTCTCCAGCCAGCCGGGGTCGATGGTCGCCACGGTGCGCGCAAACAGCCGCGAGGTTTCCACCATCTCGGCCGCCACGATCCAGCTGCCGGCCGTGTTGAAGAGCGCGGAGCCCGGAAAGATCATGGCCTCGCGGTCTTTGGCGGCACGGTAGATGTTCTTCTCCTTTTTGAAGGCGATGTTGGCGAGAAAGCCGCTCAGGATGCAGCGGTGAATTTTCCCGTATTCGGGATTCGCAAGGGGGAACGCGGAGTCGGTCTGACCCTCTTTTCGGCTTTTCCGGCTTCCGGCCTCCGGATCTGGAGGAATCCTGGCCCCCTTCCGAATCCCGGATTCATGCGCGACATCCATGATCTGACGAAAGACGTCTTCCCACTCACGCATGCGCCTGAACGACAGGAAATGCTGACGGCAGAAGCGCCGCAGCGGACCGGTGCTCTTCAGTTCCTGCCGGGCCTGCCGGAAGCGGTTCCAGATCTCCAGCAGCGTCATGAAATCCGAGTGCGGGCGGTGGAAGGCGGCGTGGGCCCGGCCGGCCTCGGCGGTTTTGTCCGCCGGCCGCTCGCGCGGGTCCTGGATGCTGAGCACCGCGGCGAGGACGGCGATCTCCTCGACGCAGCCTTCATCCCGGGCCTCGATCAGCATCCGGGATAGCCTCGGGTCCAGCGGAATCCGGGCCATCATCCGGCCGGTGACCGTCAACCGCACGTCCGTCCCGCCCTTTGCCCCTCCCGTCTTCCGACCTTGGCCTTCCGCCTTCGCCCTCCCCTCTTCCTCGATCGCCCCCAACTCGAAAAGCAGCCGGAAGCCGTCGGCGATGCTGCGCGCATCGGGGGGATCGATGAAGGGGAACTCGGCGACGGAGCCCAGGTCGAGGGCGAGCATGCGCAGGATGACCTCCGCCAGGTTGGCCCTCAGGATCTCCGGCGGCGTGTACGGGGGCCGGCCGAGGTAGTCCTCCTCGGAGTAGAGGCGTATGCAGGTTCCGTTCGCGACCCGGCCGCAGCGTCCCTTGCGCTGGTCGGCGCTGCTGCGCGAGACGGGCACCACCGGCATGGCGGTGGTACGGGTGCGGGGCGAGTAGCGCGGGATTCGGGCCAGCCCCGTGTCCACCACGAAGGTGATGCCGGGGATGGTAAGTGAGGTTTCGGCCACATTGGTGGCGACGATGACCTTGCGGCCGAGGGCGGGGTGAAAGACCCGGCCCTGCTCGGCCGCGGTCAGCCGGGCGAAGAGCGGGAGCACCGACGTGCCGGGCGGGCCGGCGCCCGTTATCACTTCGCAGAGCTCGCGGATATCCTGCTCGGTGGGCATGAAGACGAGGATGTCGCCCGGTCGTCGTTCCTGCTGGATCCGAGCTACGGCGCTCGCGGCCTGCTCAACGGGAGTGAGATCGCCTTCGCCGCGGGCCTCGTCCGGCGGCTCGTAGCGGACCTCCACCGGGTAGGTGCGGCCGGAGACCTCTATGACGGGGGCCTCCCCGAACGCCTTGGAAAATTTGGCGGTGTCGATGGTGGCCGAGGTGATGATCACCCGCAGGTCGCGGCGCCGGCGGGTCAGGGTCCGCAGGTACCCCAGGATGAAGTCGATGTTGAGGCTCCGCTCGTGGGCCTCGTCCACGATGAGGGTGTCGTAGGCAGAGAGCATCCGGTCGCCGGTCGCCTCGGCGAGCAGGATGCCGTCGGTCATGACCTTGACGTAGGCATCCGGCGAGGTGGCGTCCTGGAACCGGATCTTGTAGCCCACGGCCTGCCCGATGCCCTGCCCCATCTCCTCGGCGATGCGCCGCGCCACGGCCTGGGCCGCGATCCGCCGCGGCTGGGTGTGGCCGATCAGACCGTCGATGCCCCGGCCGGCCGCCAGGCAGAACTTGGGGATCTGGGTCGATTTGCCGGAGCCGGTGTCGCCGGAGACGACCACCACCGGGTGCCGGCGGATGGCGGCGATGATCTCGTCCTTCTTCGCCGCGATGGGCAGGCTGTCGGGGAAATTGAACGCCGGGATGTTCTGCCGGCGACGGGCTTTGGCGGCGATGGAATTCGACAGGCGCGCCTCGAGCCGACCGACAGCCCCTTCGGTCAGGGACTGGTCCCCGGCCCTGCGCATCCGCGCCACGCCGAGCCGAAGCACTTCACGATCCTTGGCGAGGGTTTCGGGCAGCAACGATATAATGCGTCGGATCCTGGATTGAAGCGTCACCACGAGCTTTGCAGATTCACTTTGGCGATACGTAGGCCTGGATCGCAGTGATGAAATCCTCGAAATCGTCGCTGTTTTCCCGCACCAGAGAGAGCAGCCTCGAGTCCGATATGATCCAGTATCTGTGGATGAGCGAGTTTCTGAAATCGAAAAATGGCTTGAGTTTTTTTGACAGCTCGGTGGGCAAAATCCGAAGTTCGCCGGCACGAATGATCGTTTCCGCGTAGCCGGTGACAGGTTCGCCCATGTCCTTCGCTAAAACATGCTGGAGCACATTGGCCATGGCTTCAGCCACCTCAATCAGCGTGTACTTCAGCCCTTTGAGCATCCAAGCATCCTGCAGGATTTTTTCGTCTGTGTTCTCCTTCAGGAGAACCGAAATCTCCCGGTGACGGGACCTGATCTCGAGAAGGTACCGGTTGACTCTTTCCGCATCGACGCTCATAGCAGTGACGCCTCGGCCATAAGGCCGGCACACTCACGGTATTTCATGGACACATGCTCTATCAAATCGGTCCTAAGCTCCGGGTCACGGTCGAGCATTAGTAATCCTTCAATGAAGACTCTCTTTAAAAAAGTGAACGGAGCGCCGTTCAGAATTTTTACATCAAAGAGGTCCGCGTCGGTATCGATCCCGATCCCCTGGAGACTTCGCGATACGCGTTCCTTTACATCAAAGGAGACACCAAAGGGGTCCTCTTCGGGATCGCGAAGGTAGACCCCCACATCGATATCGCGAAAAGCTTCGGCCCGGGCAAAAGAGCCATAGATATAGGCAAACACCAATCGCTGGTCCTGTTCGAGGACGTTTGCGACCGCTGTTTTGATTCGTTCCTGTGTGTGCACTGTCTCCGCAACCCTTTGGATGAAAATGGCGAGAAGTACCTGTATGGTAGCAAAGTTTTTCAGCTTTTACAACAAATTGAGATGGTTTGCACCAAAATGAATCCACTTGGCATATCAACCGGGGACTGCTATGAAGCTGAATAAACGGACATCCATCCGGAGGCGTCATGAAATCCTACCGCAAAGAGCTGTGGTTCGAGGTGCCCGGGCGACGGGCGTTCATCAACATCACTCCGCAGGTGGAGCAGTGCCTGGGGGAGAGCGGGGTCACGGAAGGCCTGGTGCTGGTCAATGCCATGCACATCACGGCCTCGGTGTTCATCAACGACGACGAACCCGGACTGCACCACGACTACGACGCCTGGCTGGAGAAGCTCGCACCTCACGCGCCCGTGTCCCAATACCGGCACAACGTCGGTGAGGACAACGCCGACGCTCACCTGAAGCGCCAGATCATGGGCCGGGAGGTGGTGGTCGCCGTGACCCGGGGAAAGCTTGACTTTGGGCCGTGGGAGCAGATATTCTACGGCGAGTTCGACGGCCGCCGCCGCAAGCGGGCGCTGGTGAAAATAATCGGAGACTGACAGCAGGAGGATACGTCAATGGTCAAAGCCATCCGCATGCATCAGCACGGCGGGCCCGAGGTGCTGCGATGGGAAGAGGTTGACCCCGGCACCCCCGGCCCCGGTGAAGCCCTCGTGCGCCACGAGGCCGTCGGACTGAACTATATTGACGTCTACCATCGCTCCGGCCTCTACCCCCTGCCCACGCTGCCGGCCACCCCGGGCATGGAGGCCGCCGGGGTGGTGGAGGCCATCGGCCCGGAGGTTGTCGAGGTGGCCGTGGGCGACCGCGTGGCCTATGCCGGCGTCCCGCCCGGGGCCTACGCCGAGAAGCGCCGCATTCCGGCCCACCGCCTGGTGCAGCTCCCCGCGGGCATATCCGCGCTGCAGGCCGCCGCCATGATGCTCCAGGGCATGACGGCACGGTATCTCTTGAAGGGCTGCTGGCCGGTCGGCCCCGGCACGACCCTGCTGATCCACGCCGCCGGCGGCGGGGTCGGCCTCATCGTCTGCCAATGGGCCCGGCACCTGGGTGCGACCGTGATCGGAACGGTGGGCAGCCCCGAAAAAGCCGAGCTCGTGAAAGCGAACGGCTGCCAGCACCCGATCGTCTACACGAAAGAGGACTTCGTTGCCCGCGTGAAGGAGATCACGGGCGGCAAGGGCGTCGACGTGGTGTACGATTCGGTCGGCCAGACCACGTTCCTGAAGTCCCTCGACTGTCTGCGGCCGATGGGCATGCTGGTCTCCTTCGGCCAGTCCTCCGGGCCGATTGGACTTTTCGACCCGGCCCTGCTGGCGCAAAAAGGATCGCTTTTCCTGACCCGCCC
>JBFYWS010000037.1:0-6830 GCA_041310935.1 Desulfobacteraceae bacterium
CGCTGTCGCCGAGCTTCAGAAAATACTCGTGAACGGCACCGGCCGCTCCCGCGGAGGGGTCATCATAAACGATGGCATTGTCCTGGTCGGTCCTCAGGGTCTGCTCATGGCGGCCTTCGCTTCCCATGATCATGAAAACGAACCTTACCGGCGGCGGCTCCATATCTTTAAGTGCCAGTTCGAGCACTCTCCTTAGAACCGCATCGGAAACCGTAGTTATGAACTGGTTGAGCTGTTTGGCCGGCGTACCGGCCCGGATCAAACCGTGTACCAGTTGGGGCAGGCGCGCGCGGATCGGCTCGAGTTTTTCTATCCCCCCAGCGGCGGCGATATCCCGGATCAGAAACAGCGGGGACTGGCCCTGGGCACCCAACACGTCCTGATTGGTCACGACACCGACGACCTGCTGATACGCATCGGTGACGCCGATGTGCTTGAGGCCCTGCTGCATCATCGCCATCAGGGCCTCAAACACCAGCGCGTGCTCCGGAATGGTCACGAGGGGTGCGGACATGATCTCGGCCACCGGTTTTTCGATGGGCACGCCCTCGGCGATCACCTTCTTGCGCAAATCGTTGTCGGTGAGAATCCCGACGATGTTGCCATCGGCGCCGCGCACGAAGATGCTGCTGCACCGGCGGCGGCTCATCAACCCGGCCGCCTTTTGGACGGTGACGTCGGCGTTGCAGATCAGCAGGTCGCGGCTGCAAACCTCCTTCACCGGCTGGTTGAAAAGAGACAGGGCATCGGCTCGGGTGGGCGCGCTCTTGGCGATGACGGCTGCATAGGTGCGGTCCAGCATGCGTTTGCCGAAGGTGTCGGTGAAATATTCGCTGAAGGCTTCGAACCGTCGGCACAGGTCGAAGAACGCCTGGTGGGGCAGCTTGTAAAACGTGGTGTCCTCGATGGTCCGCAGCGTGCGGACCGCCAGCATGTCGTTCACGAGCATGGAGATGCCGCCGAACATTTCCCCTTCCGCCAGGATGCTGTGCAGGGTTTTTCTCTGGTTTTGCTCGAAGTAGCGTTCCGCCGCCCCCTTCTGGACGATGTACAACCCGTCGATCCGCGACTCGCCCTGGACAAACACCAGCGTGTCCTTGGGGTGGTGCACCGCCGTGACCTGGGGGGCAATCGCCTTCACCTCCTCCTCGTTCAGGAAGGAGAACGGGATGATCTTCGAAAGAAAGTAAACCACCTGCGAGGCGGCGATGGCCGCCCCATAGGATTCATCTTCCATGCGCTGGTTGAACGCGGAGATGAAAAATGCCTGAAATGGGCTGTAACGCCGGCACAGGTCGAGGAACACATGCGCGGGCAGGGCGCACAGGGATGCATCGGAGATCACCTTAAGGCTCCGAATGGCAAGACCGGCATTCATCAGGATGGAGATGCCGCCGAAAATATCGCCGGGCTCCAGCGCATGCCGCAGGCTTTTTTCACCCCGGCTTTCGAAGAAAAGCTCGAGCTTGCCGGACCGAACGATGTAGATCTGATCGAGCGTCGTGCGTGCCTGTTCCGCCAGCACCGTGCCGCTGGGAAAGGTCATCAGAGCCGCCTGGGCGGCAACGGCTTCCACCGCTTCGCCGGGCAGACGCGAAAACGGCTCGATCTTCGACAGGATGCCGACAACCTCTGTGCTCATGATTAGTCCCCTTCGCCACAAGGATCGCGGTCCGCCGCGGCGGACTCCCACAGCAAAAAAAGCTCAACTGCATCGGAAGTCTATGTCAACCTCGGCACTCAAATCCTCCCACGCCTCATCACCCCTTGTTTTCGGAGCGCCCCGTCAAGCCCGGACAATCCCCGGTTTGACAATACGCATTCCTTTCATCTATACATTAATCGTCGCAAAATAGTATCGACCGAAAACGACCCCCTCTCCTTAATCCTCTCCCCCAAACCTGGGGGAGAGGGCAGGGTGAGGGGGTGCTCGCGTCCATACAAATATGCGACCCCTAATAATACCGGATACGGGAGTTCCACGTCCACGGAATTCCAAAACCTCAACCCGGGCAACCCCCATGAGCCCCGACAGCCGCAAAACCCGCAGACTGGCCGGCGTGTTCTTTCTGGGCTGGGTGCTGTTGAACTACCCACTTCTCGCGCTCTTCAATCTACCCACCTCCTTCGGAGGAATTCCGCTTCTCTACGGATACGTTTTTGCCGCCTGGGCTTTGATCATCGGCCTGTGCGCTGCCATCACCGGCAGAAGCCACCCGCCCGGCGGAGCGGATGAGTAGCCGCATGGTGACGACCCCCCTCATTCTTGCGATCGCCTTCGGTTACGTGGGACTGCTCTTTGCCATCGCCTATTTTGCCGACCGCCGTGCCGCAAAGGGCCGCAGCCTCATCAGCAACCCCACCATCTACGCTCTGTCGCTCGCCGTCTATTGCACCGCCTGGACTTTTTACGGCAGTGTCGGGCGCGCGGCTACCAGCGGCATTGGGTTTCTGCCGACCTACCTCGGACCGACCCTGGTCTTCACGCTGGGGCTGTGGGTCATTCGCAAAATCATCCGCATCAGCAAAATCCACCGCATCACCTCCATCGCCGATTTCATCTCCTCGCGCTACGGCAAGAGTGCGGCCATCGGCAGCGCGGTGACGATCATCTCGGTGGTGGGCGTCATCCCCTACATCGCCCTGCAGCTCAAAGCCGTCTCGATGAGCTATCTCATCCTCAATCAATATCCCCTGATTGTCATGCCCCGCTATTTCGCGGACGTCCCGGTGGTTCATGATACGGCGTTCTACGTGGCACTGCTGCTGGCGGTGTTCGCCATTCTGTTCGGCACCCGGCATCTGGATGCCACCGAACGGCATGAAGGTCTGGTGGCCGCCATCGCCTTCGAATCCCTCGTCAAGCTGGTCGCCTTTCTGGCGGCCGGCGTTTTCGTCGCCTATGGAATATACGGGGGTCTGGGTGACCTCTTCGCGCAGGCGCAAAACCTGCCGGCCTTGAAAGACGTTTTCACGTTTGGAACCGAGCCCGGCGATTACTTCGGCTGGTCCCTGCACGTCGTGCTGTCGATGACGGCGGTCCTGTTTCTGCCCCGGCAGTTTCAGGTCACCGTCGTGGAGAACGTCAACGAAGACCATTTGAAACAGGCGATCTGGCTTTTTCCGCTCTATCTGCTGGCGATCAACATCTTTGTGCTCCCCATCGCCTTCGGAGGCGTGATGCAATTTGTCAGCGGCGTCGATGTCGACACCTTCGTGCTGACTCTGCCCATGGTCAAGGGGCAGGCCGCCCTGTCGCTGCTCGTCTTTGTCGGCGGCATGTCCGCGGCCACCGGCATGGTGATCGTGGAGACCATCGCGCTTTCGACCATGATCTGCAACGATCTGGTCATGCCGGTGCTCCTGCGGCTGCCGTTCAATAGCATTGCCCGGCGTCAGGATCTCAGCTTCGTCGTGCTGATGGTCCGCCGCAGCGCCATCGTGCTCGTCCTGCTTCTGGCGTATGCCTATTTTCACTTCATCGGAGAAGTCTATTCCCTCGTATCCATCGGGCTCATTTCCTTTGCGGCGGTGGCGCAGTTCGCGCCGGCCATCCTGGGCGGGATCTTCTGGAAACGCGCCACCCGCGCCGGCGCCATGAGCGGGCTCGCGGCCGGGTTCCTGACCTGGGCCTACACCCTCGTGATGCCAACACTCGAACGAGTGGGCATCCTGCATGAATACCTGGTGACCGACGGTCCGTTCGGCTGGTCCCTGCTCAAACCCTACGCGCTGTTTGGTCTGACTGGTCTCGACCCCATCGCCCACGCCGTCTTCTGGAGTCTGCTCATCAACTCGTTCCTGTATGTCGGGGTGTCGCTCTTCAGCCGCCAGAGCGCCCTCGAACACACCCAGGCCATCCTGTTCGTGGACGTGCTCCGCTATCCCGGCAAACCGGAAGACCCCTCTTTTTGGCGAGGTACGGCCTTTGTGACGGACTTGCGTACTCTGTTGGAGCGCTTTCTCGGGTCGGAGCGCGCCGGCGAGGCGCTGAACGCCTATGCCAGCCTCCACCAAATGCGCTGGGAGCCTCGGTCGACAGCGGATCCGGCCCTGGTCAACCATGCCGAAAAGCTGCTCGCCGGGGCCATCGGCTCGGCCTCGGCGCGCGTGATGGTGGCCTCGGTCGTCAAGGAAGAGCCCCTCGGCCTCGACGAGGTGATGGGCATTCTCGACGAGACGCGCCAGGTGATCGCCTACAGCCGTGAGCTGGAGAGAGCGCACAAGGAGTTGAAATCCGCCAACGAACGCCTGAAGGAGCTCGATCGCATCAAAAACGAGTTTATCTCCACCGTCACCCACGAACTGCGCACACCCCTGACGGCGGTGAGATCCATCGCCGAAATCCTCAACGCCAACCCCCAGCTGCCGGAGAGCCAGCATCGCCATTTCACCGGCATCATCGTCAAGGAAAGCGAGCGCCTGACCCGCCTGATCAACCAAGTCCTGGACTTCCAGAGGTTGGAGACCGGCAAGATGTCCTGGCAAATGCAGCCCGTCGACCTCCGGGATGTCTGCCACGAGGCGCTGACGGCCGTTCGGCCGCTGATAGACGACAGGCACATCGAGTTAAGCTTCGACCTGCCGCACCAGGCCCCCCTGATCCGCGGGGACAGGGACCGCCTTGTGCAAGCAGTGCTGAACCTGCTCTCCAACGCCGTCAAATTCTGCGCCGGCTCCGGCGGACGGATCGTCTTCGGCCTATCGGTTCATCCCTATCACCTGCAAGTCGATGTGAGCGACAACGGCATGGGCATTCAGCCCGAGGACCTTAAAATCATCTTCGAAGAATTCCGGCAGGCCCGCAACGCGCCCCTGGGCCGGCCGGCCGGAAGCGGATTGGGCCTGGCCATCACGCGGCGCATTGTCGCGCATCACGGAGGCCGGATCTGGGCCGAAAGCCAGCCTCACGAGGGCTCCACGTTCACTTTCACCCTCCCCATTCTCTATCCGTCGCCCGAGCCTTGAAACCGTTGTCAGTACTTCAGGCGGGCATGGTAGGTTTTTTGGGAGGCCTCGCGCGCTTGTTTGAATGTTCGAATCCCCATCTCCGCTAGCAGGGGCATCAGCCTCAGATAGATCTCCGCCGTGCCGATCGCATCGCCCAAGGCCGTGTGGCGTCCCATGATGGTGATGCCCAGGCGTTCGGCGATCGTTGCCAGATCATGCCGGCGATGGGCCGGATGCACGACGGCGGAGAGCAGCATAGTATCGAGCACGGGGTTCCCGAAACGAATACCGGTGCGCTTTTCCTGGAGCTGCAGCAGGCGCATGTCGAAGGCGGCATTGTGGGCCACCAGGATCGTCCCCTCGGCGAAACGATGGAAGAGGTCCAGCACCTGGCGGATATCCGGCTGCCCCTCCAGCATTTCGGGCTGAATTCCATGAATGCGGATCGAATCCTGGCGAATGATGCACTCGGGTTTCACCAGCTGTTCAAAAATTTCCGATTCGAGCAGCCGGCCGTTGACGATGCGCACGGCGCCCATGGCGACCATCTCGTCGCCTTCGCGAATGTCCAGCCCCGTGGTCTCGGTGTCGAAAACCGTATAGGCCAGCTCCGCAAGCAGCCGGTCGTCCAGTTCGGGCGCCTGGCCCGGTTGATTGAACAGGTCAAAGTCGTAGTAGACCGGGCGTGCCGTGGCCAGGACCGTCTGCCGCCGGGGATAGGTCGGAGGGGCAGGTTCCACGCCCTCCAGCAGAATGCGCACGTATGCATTCACGTTGTCGTCGCAAGCTTGCGACCACAGTTCGGCGCGGTGCCGGGTCAGGATTTCCTTAAGGGTCGCATTCACGCTTTCATCCGCAACGGCAACCGGCTGCCGCTCCCACCGGCGCAGCACCTCCAGCCGCAGGGGCGCGCCCGTCCAGATGAAATCCAGCCCGAGGTGGTGCTCTTTCCTGTCCAGCGCCCACCGGAACGTGCTGGTCCCGAGTTCCGCGCCGAGTCGTTGCAGGAGGAAGACCATGGCCAATGTCATGGAATAGCTGTCCACGCTGATCCATAGATGATCTTCAGCCGGTTCACCCGACAGCATCAGCCCGGCCTTCGCATCGGCTTGTACCCGCACCGCTTCGAGAAAGTCCCTGAGCCGCATTCGGGAAAGGGAGACGGGAGTCCGGATGGAGCCGGCGTATTCCGCCGCCAATCGGTCCACCGCCGCACCGGCGGAGAGGGCTTCCCGGTGAATGATCCGTTGGAACTCATCGCGCTTGGATGGCGGCAGGTCCGGATAATCCATGATCACTTCGACGGACGATCGGACGCTGGCGATGGCGCTGCGCACCCCTACGGAATGCGATTGGAAGAGAGAATCCACCCTTCGAAAGGATTCCATCTGGCCCGTGAAATCCGTTAAAATCAAAACGAACCCGGACAGCTCGCGCAGCGGACTGAGGATCGGAACCGCCACCGCCTGCAGCAGGCGGCTGTTCCGCGCGACCATCACGAAGGATGAGGTGAGATCGTGGTGCCCGCTGCGCAGCTTTTCGGGGATATCCTTCAGGGCATGGGTGATAATCGGCTTATCGACGACGCCGAAGATGGAGCGCCCCAGACCGATGAAGCCTCCCGTAGGAAGCAGGTCTGCAGCGGAGACCAGTTTGTCCGGGGTCTCCAGAAGCTGTTGGGCCCGCTGGTTATAAAGCGTGATCTGGCCCTCCGCCGTGCAGATCACGACTCCCTCGGGCAGTTCGGCGAGCACCACGGACAGAATATTTTTTTCTTCCTCGATGCGGGTGTGCGATTCCGCGATGCGCTCTTCCACCGAGCGGTGGAGTTCCTCGAACCGGTCGGCGGCCGCGTTGATCGAATCGGCCAGTCGCACCAC
>JBFYWS010000076.1:0-2655 GCA_041310935.1 Desulfobacteraceae bacterium
CGGTCGCCAGCATCTGCCGCAGCTCGTTTTCATCTTTCGGAGCCATGACGACCATGTTCGGCAGGCTGCGCAGGTACGACAGGTCGAAGAGCCCTTGATGGGTCGGCCCGTCCTCGCCGACAATGCCGCCGCGGTCCACGGCGAAGACCACGCGCAGCCGTTCGATGCAGACATCGTGCAGGATCTGGTCGTAGGCGCGCTGCAGGAAGGTGGAATAGATTGCCACCACCGGCCGGAACCCCTCGGTAGCGAGCCCGGCCGCAAACGTGACGGCGTGCTGCTCGGCAATTCCGACATCGAAGAACCGCGCGGGATAGGCCTGGGCGAATTGGGACAGGCCGGTGCCTTCGGGCATGGCGGCGGTCACGGCCACGATGCGCGGGTCTTTGGCACCCAGTTCCAGCAGGGTCCGGCCGAAGACCTGCGTGTAGGTGGGCGCTGACGGCTTGGAGTCGAGGCATTTGCCGGTGCTCGCCTCGAAACAGCCGCACCCGTGGAAATAAACCGGGTTCTTTTCGGCCGGTGCATACCCTTTGCCCTTGGTGGTGGTGACGTGCAGGAGCACGGGTTCTTTTATATAATTGATGTTGTTCAAAATATCGATGAGGTGATCAATTTTGTGGCCGTTGATCGGGCCGAAATATTCGAAGTTAAACGCCTCGAAAAGCATGCCGGGCGTCACGAAGGTTTTGAAGGACTCTTCGGTCCGTTTGGCGAGCTGGTAGATGTCTTCACCGATCCGGGGCAGCTTCTTGAAAAAAAAGCCGAGCTCTTTGCGCAGCTCCTGCAGTTTTTTGGCGGAAAAGGTCCGGCTCAAGAAGGAGGAGAGGGCGCCCACGTTGCGGGCGATGGACATCTCGTTGTCGTTGAGGATGACGATGAAGTTCCGCTTCAGGACACCGCCGGCCTGGTTCAACCCTTCAAAGGCGAGGCCGGCGGTCAGAGAGCCGTCACCGATCACGGCGATCACCTTGGACTCTTCCTGCTTGAGGAACTTACCGCACGCGATTCCGAAGCCGGCGGAAATGGAGGTGCCGCTGTGCCCGGTGGTGAAAGCGTCGAACGGGCTTTCGCTGCGGCGCGTGAAACCGGAAATGCCCTGATGCTGTCGCAGGGTGTGGAACGACGCCCTTCGGCCGGTGAGAATTTTGTGGGCATAGGCTTGGTGGCCGACATCCCAAATCACCTTGTCGTTGGGTGTGTCGAAGACATAGTGGATGGCAATGGCGAGGTCGACCGCACCCAGACTGGGCGCCAGATGCCCGCCGGTGCGCGAAACGACATTGACGATCGTGCGGCGGATCTCGGCGGCGAGTTCGGGCAGCCGCTCCCGCGGCAGCCGCTTCAGGTCGGCCGGGGAGTTTATGGTTTCAAGCAGTCTCACGATCCGTCTCCAGCATCCTTATTTGTTGCGCTCCACCACGTACGCGGCCAGCGCCCGCAGGGGGTCGGCCTTGGCATCGAAACCGGCCAGCGCCCGGACCGCTTCGGCCGCAAGTGTGTGCGCGAATTTTTTTGATGGTTCAAGCCCCATCAACTCCGGGTAGGAGTTTTTGCGTCGCAGCCGGTCAGTGCCGGCAGCCTTGCCCATCACGGCCGGGTCGCCTTCGACATTCAGGATGTCGTCGACCACTTGGAAGGCCAGACCCACCGCCCGGCCGTACGCCGTCAGTTTTTCGATCTGAGCTTTGGTGCCGCCGGCGATCAGCGCCCCGGAGACCAGTGCCGCCTGGATCATGTCGCCTGTCTTGCGGGCATGCAGGAATTCAACCTCGTCGCGCTGCAGGTGCCGGCCCTCGGACTGAATATCCAGCATCTGGCCCAGGACCATGCCGCGATAGCCTGCCGCAGCGGCGATGAGACCGATCGCTTCGAGCCGGCGCTCCGGCCGGCCTTCGTCCATCGCGGCGACAACCTGAAATGCGAGCGTGAGCAGGGCATCGCCGGCCAGGATCGCCGTGGCCTCGTCAAAGGCCACATGGCAAGTCGGTTGTCCGCGCCGCAGATCGTCGTCATCCATGGCGGGCAGGTCGTCGTGGATGAGCGAGTAGGTGTGGATCATTTCCAGCGCGCAGGCGAGAGGCATGACCCGTCGGGCCTCGCCGCCGACAGCCTCCGCCGCAGCCAGGCAAAGGTTCGGCCGGAGGCGTTTGCCGCCGGCCATCAGGGAGTAGCGCATGGCGTCCGCAAGCCGGTCGGTTTTCCCGGTCGACTCCAGAAAACCGAGCAGGGCGCTCGCGATGTGCGCGTTGCTGCGCGCCAGATAGGCCTCCAGATCGAACATCTCACTGCCCATCTTCGCCAGCGGGGGCAAAGGGTTTCTCGGAGACCGTTCCTCCCGCCTGCATCAAGAGGGTGATTTTGCGCTCGGTTTCCTCGAGCTTTTGGGCGCAGAACTTGGAGAGCTCGATGCCTTCTTCGAATTTACGGATCGCCTGCTCGAGCGGCAATTCACCGGACTCCATCTCATTGACGATTTGCTCGAGCTGCTTCAGGGATTGTTCAAAGCTTTTCTTGGCCATAGCGCGACGTTCCTTTAACATTGCAGAAAAGGGTGCCTTCGGCAACCATCACCTCCAGCTCCTGGCCCAGTGCGACGTGATCCGGGTCAGTGACCACTCGGCCGTCCGGGAGCCTGCGGGTGACGCTGTACCC
>JBFYWS010000098.1:0-3451 GCA_041310935.1 Desulfobacteraceae bacterium
GAATGCTCAAGGAGTTGCTGGACAAAACGGCTTTCGCCATGGCCAATCAGGACGTGCGTTACTATCTTAATGGCCTCTTTCTTAAGGTCGAGGCCCGCGGTATTACCGCCGTCGGCACCGATGGCCATCGACTTGCACGATTGGAGCAACTCGTCGATTTGCCTCTGGAGGAAACCATCCAAATTATTGTGCCACGTAAGACGGTCGTCGAGCTCAACAGGCTGCTGGATTCGGCCGGAGATCCCGTCCGGCTTGACCTTTCCACACGATCCCTCCGGACCACCATTGGTGACACCCTGCTCACCTCCAAGCTTGTGGATGGCCGTTACCCCGAGTATGAGCGGGTCATCCCTTTAATGGCCGATCGGGTTGCTGTCCTTGATCGCGATTACTTGCGGCAGTCCCTGATTCGCACATCCATCCTGTCCAATGAAAAATTCAAGGGTATACGACTAGCCTTCGCACCCAATGAGCTTACCCTCCAGGCCCATAATCCCGAGCAGGAAGAAGCTGAGGAGGTTCTTGAGATTGAATATGGTGATGAGCCCCTCTCTATTGGTTTTAATGTAAGTTATCTCCTGGATATACTCGGGGTCATCGATGAGCCCAAGGTTGAGATGCGCTTCGCCGATTCCAACAGTAGTGCCATGCTCCGTGGGCTTGGGCGATCTGACCAAACCTACGTCGTCATGCCCATGTTGCTCTGATGCTCAACCAAGCTGGCCGTGATCCTAGAACATCTTGCCATCTCAGGTCTTCGTAACATCGATTTTCTTGAAGTCAACGCGGATCGATGTTTCAACTGGATCACGGGTGGTAACGGAGCGGGCAAGACCAGTCTCCTTGAAGCTATATATCTTCTCTCCCGCGGCCGCGGATTCCGCGGCCGTAAGCATGGGCCCTTGCTTGGCGCCGACCACTCACGGCTTGAAGTCTCGGCGCACTTTCGGTCCATCGCCGAGGGCCTTGTTAGTCACGTCAAATTTGCCCAGTCCCACGATGAATCCCTTCTCTTAGAGAATGGCAGCCCTGTCCCCTCTGTTCAGTATTTGCGCCATAGATTTCACGTCCGTCTGATTGCCGATAATTCTCAGCAATTGCTGGAAGGCCAGCCTGCTCTGCGTAGGCTTTTTCTTGACTGGAACTTGTTCCACGTGGAACAAGACTATGGCCGGATTTTGATGGAGTTCCGCCGCGTCCTGGCGCAGAGAAACGCCTGGCTAAAAGCCGGCGCCTTAGGCCCGGCGGTATGGGATGCGGATTACTCGCGGCTGGGAAATTTGATCACAAGGGCTCGCCAACGCCTTGTTGCCGGCCTCGATGACTTTTCCCGAAAGGTTCTCTGCGAGCAGGGGATGGATATGGGGATTTTTCGGGTCGACTATCGGTCAGGTTGGGGTGTTGACCGCAGCCTAGCTGACGCTCTTCGGGATTCCATCCGGCATGATCGAGAGCGCGGCTACACCTACCATGGCCCGGCACGAGGTGATTTCATATGCCACTGGGGGGGTGGCCCCCGGCTAGCGTCGCGCGGGCAGAGTAAATTTCTTGTGTTTCTGCTCCAATACGCAGCCCAGTTGTATTGGCAGAAGCTGGAAGGACCGACTTGCGCCTGGTTGCTGGATGATCTCGGAGCAGAACTTGACGCTGCCTCCCTTGAAAAAATCCTTTTAGCTCTTTACGCAATGGGTAGCCAGGTCTTTATTTCGGCCATATCTGACAACAGGGGCTTGCCTCGTGGCTATAGCGGGGGGGGCAGGTTCCACGTGGAACAAGGGAGGATTGTTTGAAGTCGGGGCGCCATAGGGGACAAGGCCGCAAGCCAAAAGTTGGAAAGGGGGACCTTGGGTGCTGAAGATGTTGAGCTTGCCACAGCATAGGTTGAGCGATCAAGGAAAATGCAATCAGTGTTAGCCCAAAGTAGTAATGTCCCCTTTGTGCAGTTTAGAAATGCCCCCTTTTGTCAACGGGCGGGCGATGCCAAAGGAGATGATCGAGTTGACGAAGCGAGCGCTACACCGCCTGAAGGTCGTCGAGGCGGTCGGCTGACGCAGGCGGAGGCCGGGCGGCAAATGGGACTCACGACGCGGCAGGTGAAGCGCCTGGTGGCCGCCTAGCGTGCGGGAGGGGCGGCGGGCTTGGTCTCCCGCCGCGTCGGGCAACCGTCGAACCGACGGCTCCAGGAGCCGTTGCGTGAGGCGATCCGCGCCCTCCTGGTGGCGCGCTACCCGGACTTCGGGCCGACCCTGGCCCGGGAGAAGCGCTACGAGCTGCACCAGATTGAGGTTTCGAGCGAGACGGTGCGCCAGCTTCAGGTCGAGTTGGGGCTGTGGTGACCCAAGCGGCGCCAGGCCGCGCGGGCCTTCCAGTGGCGCGAGCGGCGGTGGCGCTTTGGCGAGCTGATCCAGATCGACGGCTCGCCCCACGACTGGTTCGAAGGGCGTGGTCCGCGGGGCACCCTGATCGTATTCAACAACGACCTGGCGGACGCCAACGCCAACCTCCCCGCGTTCATGGCCGACTTAACCCGCGCTTCGCGGTGGCCCCCATCTCGGCGGAAGACGCCCACCGGCCCCTTGTTGCACCGCGCGCGGGAACTGGACCTGCTGCTCTCGGCGCAGGAGGAGCGGACCCTGTCCAAGAACCTCATCGTGCAGTACCACAACATCGCCTATCAGATTCGTCACGACGGCCCCGGCCACCGCCGGCGCGGGGCCAAGGTGACCGTCTGCGCCCTGACCGACGGCGAGGTCGTGCTGCTCCGGGAGGGCCGCGAGGTGCCTTACACCACCTACCGCACGGGGGAGCAACCGCCGCCGGACGAGGACGAGAAGACCCTCAACGAGCGGGTCGATGGCGCTCTTGAAAAGCAACAACGGAAGAGTTCCAAGCCGGCCCTCGATCACCCGTGGCGCCAGGCCGTGGCTATGGCAGCCGCCCGCAGCGCAACCTCACCCGCCACCCCCTGACCCCGCACGACTAGGCGCCGCCGGCTTGGCGGGCCAGGCTCCAGTCGCCCTCCGGGCTCCTGCCGTCTGGCCCGCGAAGCCCGCGTAGCCCCCTGTTCAACCCCTTCCCTAGCCGCTAACAGGGGGCATCTCTCTTTAGGACAGAAGGGGACATTTCTACCTTGTGTTGACAGAAAAATGCAATCAGAGAAGCCTGATGGCAAGGCAGGGTGATTTCACGATGAATGGAAAAGGTCGAACCGAACTGGGCGACAATGCGAGGAAATTGACACGGGACTGGAATCAAATCTCCGAACGGCGCGACCAATCCCCGCCGTTCGCTCCTTGCCGCATTCCGGTAAAATAGAAAACCTGAGTGGCTATTTCGCCACCGATCAGAACTTAAGGCATCCCATGAGCTACGACTCTTCCAATATCAAGGTCCTTCGCGGGCTAGACGCCGTGCGCAAGCGCCCCGGCATGTACATCGGCGATACAGACGA
>JBFYWS010000112.1:0-3872 GCA_041310935.1 Desulfobacteraceae bacterium
CAAAACCTTCGGCGAGCGGCGCACCGCGCGCATCCGCCAGATGAACTTCAACGACCTCAAGGAGCAGGGGCTTTTCATGCCGCCCGTTGAAAAGCGCTACCTGGCCCTGCCGGAACCCACCCCCCAGGACAACCTGGCCGACACCAGCCGCCTGATCAGTTTTCTGAACGCCAACTTCGGCGATCACCGCCTGGAGGTGGACCTGCCGGTGCTGCGCAAGATCCCCGATGTCTTGCGCGCCGACGGCTTTCGGGTCACCGCGACCATCGCCCGGCCGGTGCGGCCGGACGGTAAAAACCGGATCATCGACATCCAGCCGGGTGACACCACCGACCGTTCGTATGCCGTGGCCGTCGATATCGGCACCACCACCGTCTTCGGTCAGCTGCTGGACCTCAACTCCGGGGAGGTCCTGGCCCAGCACGGCGACTTCAACAGCCAGATCAGCTACGGCGAGGACGTCATCAGCCGGATCGTTTTTTCTGAAAAAAACGGCATGGAAAAGCTCCAGGCGGCCGTGCTGAAAACCACCAACCAGATTATCGACCGGATCGTCCGTAAAGCGGCCATCGACCGCGACAACATCACCCAGATCACCCTGGCCGGCAACACCACCATGACGCAGCTTTTCTGCGGCATCAACCCGCGCCACATCCGGCGCTCCCCGTATGTGCCGGCCTCCACCCTCTATCCCCCGATCCGCGCGGTGGAACTGGGGTTGGCGCTCGGCGAGCATGTCATGGCGCTCTTCTACCCCCAGATTTCCAGCTATGTCGGCGGCGATATCGTCGCCGGCGTGATGGGCTCGGGCATGTATCGCCACGAGGAGCTGACCCTCTTCATGGACATCGGCACCAACGCCGAACTCGTCATCGGCAACAAGGACTGGATGGCCTGCGCCGCCTGTTCGGCGGGCCCGGCCTTCGAGGGCGGCGGCATCAAGTTCGGCATGCGCGCCGAAAAGGGCGCAATCGAAGACTTCTCCCTCGACCCGCTGACCTTCGAGCCGATGAACATCACCGTCGGCAACGTCGGGGTCCGGGGGATCTGCGGCTCCGGCCTGATCAACATCGTCGCCGCGCTCTTCGAGGCGGGCGTCATCGACAACCTGGGCAAGTTCAACCGCGATCTCCCCACCGACCGCGTGCGCGCAACCGAGGGCATCTGGGAATACGTGCTCGCCCGCGCGGAGATCACCCAGATCGGCCGCGACGTGGTGCTCACCGAAATCGACATCGACAACCTGATCCGCGCCAAGGGCGCGCTCTACAGCGGCTGTATGACCCTTCTGGACGAGGTCGGACTGGGCATGGAAAATCTGGAACGGATCATCCTCGCCGGCGGTTTCGGCAGCTACGTGGACCTCGAAAAGGCCATGACCATCGGGCTGTTGCCCGAAATCGAGCTGGACAAGGTGACCTTCGTCGGCAACAGCTCGCTGCTGGGGGCCCGCATGAGTTCGCTCACCAACCGCATCCGGCGGGACGTGACGGCGGTCACCCGGATGATGACCAACTTCGAGCTTTCGGAAACACCCTCGTATATGGACCATTACGTGGCGGCGCTTTTCCTGCCCCACACCGATATCAACCTGTTCCCCAAGGTCAAGGAGCGGATGGCGGCGCGCAGGCACCGGACGTCCTGAGGGCGGTCGCAGGACGGACAGCCCAGACCTGTCGAGCGGTCCGTCCGGACCCCGAAGTGTCACGGGTAGGCGGGGGTTATTGGTTATTTCTCAAAAAAAAGGCTCCCAGGCCACTCCTCTCTTGACAAACCAAATCTCGTAATATAAGTCAAAATATTCGGTAAATTGTAAGGCATGGATGCGGTCGGGATGTCAGTCATTTTAACCGGAGCGCGGAGGGGCGCCAGCGCCCGCCCGGTTTACGGTGTAAACTGCACCCTGGAGCCGAAGCTTCCGGGTGAATATGGCGATGACCAGAATCACAGTCAGATTTGGAAAGGAGGCGGAGCGACACAGTAGTCCAGGTCCCGGATGACTTCCGGTCGGCCGCAAGGTTGGGAGTTGGGTAATCGGATCTTACTGACAAACTTTTTCCACAAGGAGGTTACATTGGGCTTCGAATTTTTCAAAGAATCTTATGCCGGGAGCATTAAGGAGATCACCTTGGGCAGTGGCGGCAAGGCAGTCACTGTCGGTGGGGAAACATGCTTCCCCTTCTACCAGTTCGAGGGGGAGATGCCCCGCAAGCCCAAAATCGCGATGGAGGTCTGGGACATCAAACCGGATGATTGGCCCGCAGCCGCGCTCAAACCCTTCGAGGATGTCGTTTCGGATCCGGTGGCGTGGGCCAAAAAATGCGTCGGATCCTACGGAGCCGACCTGATCGTGCTGCAGCTGAAAAGCACGGACCCCAACGGCATCGACGCCAGCCCCGAAACAGCCGCCAAAACCGTCAAAAAAGTCGCCGATGCGATCACCGTGCCCCTGATCGTCTGGGGGTCCGCCAATGTCAAGAAAGACGAGCAGGTATTTAAAAAAGTGGCCGAGGAATGCAAGGATCATAGCCTCGTGATCGGGCCGGTGGAAGATGCCAACCACAAGGGTATCGGGGCCGTTGCCATGGCCTACGGCCACGTCATCATCTCCTCGTCCCCGATCGACGTCAACCTCGCCAAACAGGTCAACATTCTGCTGGAAAACCTCGGTGTTCCGATGAACCGCGTGATCGTCGACCCCACCACCGGCGGGCTCGGCTACGGCATGGAATACAGCTATTCGGTGATGGAGCGCCTGCGCATGGCCGCCCTGAACCAGGGGGACGACAAGCTGCAGTTCCCGATGATCAACAACCTGGGCAACGAGGTCTGGAAGTGCAAAGAGGCCAAGCTGGGCGTGGATGAGGCGCCGATCCTGGGTGATCCCGAAAAACGCGCCATCATGATGGAGGCCGTGGGGGCCGTGACCTACCTGCTGGCCGGCTCGGACGTGCTCATCATGCGGCATCCCGAATCCGCCCGGCTGGTGCGCGCCTTCATCGACCTGGCGCTGGCCGGCGGCTCCGCCGCCGAGGTCGCACCCATCGCCAAGCGTCTGGATGATGTCGACATCGATCTGGCCGCGCTCGCCCCGGAAGTGGACCTGACCATCACGGAAGAAAAGAAAAAAGGCGCCCCGGCCGCAGCCAAGGCCGCCCCGGCAGCCAAAGCCGCACCCGCAGCCAAAGCCGCGGCCGCAGCCAAAGCCGCGCCCGCCCCGGCAGCCGCGGCCAAGCCTGCAGCCGTGAAGGAAGAGGCCAAGGTCGACCCGCAAGCCGAAGCCAAGGCCAAAGCGGCCGCGGAAGCCCAGGCCAAGGCCGATGCGGAAGCTAAGGCCAAAGCTGAGGCCGACGCCAAGGTCAAGGCCGAAGCGGCTGCCAAGGCCAAAGCCGATGCCGATGCCAAGGCCAAGGCGGATGCTGAAGCCCAGACCGCCGCGGCCGAAAAGGCCAAGGTCGAGGCCGAAATGGACGAGATTCGCGCCAAGCGGGCAAAAGAACGCGAGGCCCGGATGGCCCCAGGCGGCGCCCACGGTGCGGCCAAAGCCGCAGCCGGCGAGGCCAAGAAAACCCCCGCCGAAGTCCAGAAACCCAGCATCGACAAGGTCGTCGACAAACTGCAGTGGATTCACCGACGCCACGCTTCCTGAAGGCAGCCTGACGCTATTTGAAGATGCCGTTTACGAAGTACCGAAGTGTATACGATGTATGGCGGCGTGTGGGACCTGGAAGTCGACCCGATCCTGCATGCTCGCAAAATGATCGCCCACATCGACAAGAAGCGCAAAGCCCTCGGCATCGACAAGGCCCGTGAAAGGGTTCTGATGGACATGGCAGACCGCCAGAAGCTCGATGTGGCTTAACATAAATCCC
>JBFYWS010000183.1:0-8774 GCA_041310935.1 Desulfobacteraceae bacterium
TTTTGGAGTGCTCTATGATCGCGATAATCAATAAAGGTCCGTCCTTAATTGGCGGGCCGGTTTCGTTCTGAAGGTGAGTTACGTTCCTCCATGTAACATCCTCCAGTCTGGGACCATGAGAAAATTGTGAAAGGAGGAGGATGTCAGCATGGCTAATGGAACGGTAAAATGGTTCAACAGCGGCAAGGGCTACGGCTTCATCGCCCAGGAAAACGGCCCGGATGTATTTGTCCATCACTCGGGCATCAACGCAGCCGGTTTCAAAACGCTGAACGAAGGTGACAAGGTTACCTTTGACATTCAGCAGGGCCCCAAAGGACCCTCGGCGGTTAACGTCACCGTCGCATAGGGTCTGCTCCCTAAAATAAAAAAGCAAAAGGGCATTTCCTCAAACCCTGAGGGAGTGCCCTTTCTTTTTGGGGTGGGCTGCCGAACACCAACACAAAGGGGTCATGGCCTGGGCCACAACCCCTTGTTTTTTATGGTAGGCACGGGCGGATTTGAACCGCCGACTTCTACCGTGTCAGGAATCAAATTGCTTTATTGCCGAGAATAGAACGACGAGATCTTGAACAGGCGACTTCGATTTGTCACCTTTCGGCGATCTTGAATTTCAGCGCGAGCTGCAAGGATGAAATCGGCATCACCCCATCGTGAAATGAACGGGATGGGCCTGCAATGTCCACTGGATATTTCGGCAACAGCGTGACGTGTCACCCCAACGGCTACACCCTCCGATAGCGAATAACGACCTACTCCTGACAGCCAAGGCAACACCCGCCGTGCGTGCATAATTCAAACGCTATAATATAAGTAAGTTAACGATTGCTACTTTGATGGGGCATTTAAAAACAGACACTTGGCATCATTCTTGATTATGCACCAAGGCACGGGTGGCGCAAACGGACACGCGTGCAGCTTCTTTCGTTGCCGCGAGTCCTTGCCTCTGATGATGCGGCCGCATTTGGCCGCAACAGCGGAATCGCAGCGAAGGGCTGATGAACATGCATTCGTTCGAGGGGACTTTCAATGCGGCCGGACTCCGCAGGACCGGCAGATTCCGACGCTTCGAGTTGCGCGGGGGCGGCGGTTTCGCCGGCAGATCGGTGTCGCGCTGCCTTTGCCTGCGTGCAACGGCCCTGCTGCTGTTGATCGCTTTCGGGGTCGCTGGGCCTGCGGAAGGCCAGGATCAACTGCCGGCGGCGCGGACCAAGGGCCACATAAAAAGTTTTGATGCCGCCAATCGACGGCATGTCAGAGGAGTAGCGATCTCTTCGATTCCTATCCTGTCGAAGCTTTACAGAGCGAATAACTACAACCCCCTGTGGGCCAATTCGGAAGCCCAGGACCAGCTCGTTCAAGCCGTCTACGCCGTCAAAGACGACGGGCTCGACCCCGCGGATTATCACCTGAGCGATCTGCTTCGGTTGCAAACCGAGGTCAGGGATTCGGTCAAGCCCGGCACCGACGCGGCCGCTGACTTCGACCTATTGTTGACCGACACTTTTATCCGGCTCGCCTGCCACCTGTCTTACGGCAAGGTCAACCCGAGGAGCCTCAACCCGGCATGGAACTTCAGGCACACTATCTCCGACGCCGACCCGGTCCCGGTGCTCCTGAATGCCATTCGTTCCAGCAATGTGTTTGATTTCCTGGACCGCCTGAAGCCGCAGGTTCCTTACTATCTCAAGCTGAGAACAGCGCTTGCCGTTTACCGAGACATCCAGCGCAGCGGAGGATGGAAACCCATCCCGGAGGATGCCCGATTCGTCAAGGGCGAGTGCAGTCCGCATGTCGTTCTCCTGCGGGAGAGACTTTCGATCACGGGGGATTTGACTGTGCCAAGCGATACCCCCGAGTTGTTCGACGACGAGGTGGAACTGGGTGCCGTCCGGTTTAAAATCAGGAACCATCTCGGCATCGACCCCACCATCCGCAGGACGACCGTAATTGAGTTGAACCGTCCGGTCGAGCACTGGATCGACAAGATCAGAGTCAACCTCGAGCGAGCGCGATGGGTTCTGCACAACCTCCCATCGGAGTTCGTCATTGTCGATATTGCCGGATTTTTCGTTTATGTTTACCGTGATCGCGAAATCGTGTGGCGCTCGCGCATCCAGGTCGGAGGGCCGGTCCGGCAGACACCGTCCTTTCGTTCGAGAATCGACCATCTCGTGTTAAACCCCAGTTGGACCGTGCCACCCGGCATTCTCGATGGGCTCGTCCTGCCGGAGGCTAGCAAAAACCCGGCATACGTGAACCAAGAGGGGTTCACCGTCCTCGACGCAGGGGGAAAAGCAGTCGATCCCTCAAAAATCGACTGGGCGGCCTACTCCGCCAAAACGCTGCCTTTCCGGCTGCGACTGGGACCAAGCCCCACCAACCCGATGGGCGCCGTCAAATTCTCTTTCCCGAACGAATTTCAGATTTTTCTGCACGACACGCCGGACCGAGACGCCTTCAAAGACATGCAACGGGCGTTCAGCTTCGGCTGCGTGCGCGTGGAGAAACCATTGGAACTGGCGGAACTGCTGCTCAACAATCCGAGCAAGTGGAGCCTCGCGCGGTTGCTTGAGATCACCCGGACGCGGAAGCCCCAGGCGATCCGCCTGCCACACCCCATGCCCATCATGCTCGTCTACATGACGGTGTTGGTCGAGCAGGACGGGACCCTGTTTTTCAGGGATGATGTCTATGAGCGCGACAAGGCCGTCTTGAAAGCGCTGAACGAAAGAAACGAAATGGTGAGCCATCCGGAGGTCAATGAACCCGATGGCTGGGCCCACGCGATTACATCACGAAAATGACCCCGGGCACCGCTGATTTGAAGAGAGGTTGCATGGAAGACTCCAATGCCGTGGGAATTTCCAAGGACAGCTCGTGAAGCCGCTTCGCTTGCAGCGCTAACGGCTTATGGCAGGATGTCGACCGGGGTGCCGTCCTTGACGAGATTCCAGATCTGGTCGATGGCATCATTGGTGACGGCAATGCAGCCATTGGTCCAGTCGCGCTGGATGAAGTCCTCTTCCTCCCCTTTAGCCGCCTCGGGCAGGCCGTGGATCATGATCAGGCCTCCCGGGTCGTATCCCTTTCGCCGGGCCTCCCTGACGTCGTCGCGGTTGGGGTACGAAATGAGGAGCGCTTTGTAGAACATGCTCTCGGTCCGGTGGTAACTGATGACATACGATCCTTCCGGGGTCCGCTTGTCGCCGCGGCGCTGTTTGTGCCCGACGGGGTCCATGCCCAGAGAGACGGGGTATTCCTGAAAAATTTGCCCGTCTCTTTCAAGGAAGAGCTTGCGCTCGGATTTACGGATGATGACTCGATCTGCCATCGGCAGGGAATTGGCCTGGCCTTCCGCAAGCGCATAAAAACCGGCCAGCAGAACGATGATGAAAAATGATCCGTATTTCTTCATTTCTCTATTGCTGAAGGATTTAGCAGGTGACCCCGCATAAGCGAACCTGCCCCGTTTTCCAACTTACAGTGCGGATGATCGATATGGATTGCGCATCTCCGCCCGGTAACCCCCCGAGGATACAAACCATACCCCAAAAACACTTCGGGCGGCAAGCCCGTTTCCGGCCTAACCACCCGATGTTATTTGGTAGGCACGGGCGGATTTGAACCGCCGACTTCTACCGTGTCAGGGTAGCGCTCTCCCCCTGAGCTACGTGCCTGTTCGAACTTTTTTCACTATCATCGGGGCTATCGGCTGTCAAGCGAAATTGGCGCGGAACGGCGCGCCGCTCAACCGTTTTTTTTCGAGTTGTTCCCATACCCCGCCTGCAGAATGGCAAGCCCGAGGTAGGTGTAGTGCAGGCCGGACAGAATGGTCATCGTGATGGTGGTCCAATACAACGCCTGCTTCACCGCCGCCCCCCCCTCAAACGGCATGTCCAGCAGAGTGACGCTGATCGTGAGAAGTTGGAAGACGGTGGTCCACTTACTGATCCGGGTGGGACGGATGGCGAAGGGAATGTTCGCGAACGTCAGGACGGCGATCCCGGTGACGATCAGGACATCCCGGCTGATCACCACTACGGCAAGCCAGCCGGGGATCGTCTTGAGAATCCCCAGGCTGATGTAAGCGGCGGTCAACAGCAGCTTGTCGGCGATCGGATCGAGGAGTGCACCGAGCTCGCTGCGCTGGTTGAGCAGCCGCGCGATCAGACCGTCCAGGCCGTCGGTCACACCGGCAAAGATGAAGACCAGCAGCGCATGCCCGTGCATCTTCCGGATGAGAAAGATGACAAACAAGGGTATAACCAAGATCCGCAGAACGGTCAGGATGTTCGGGATGTTGATCGTGAGCGTGGGCCGTCGCTTCACCTCTTCCGGGAGATCAGCTGCCATGGGCGGTCACATCAACCAAAGGGTTCGGTGAAAATCTCGGATGCCGGCGCTCGACCGGCCCGCTAACCGCTAGCGCGGAGCCAGCGCCACCCGCAGGCGGTTGTCGACCACCTCGACGATGGTGACGGTAAACGAGTCGTACGGCTGCAGCAGCAGGGCGGAGGCCAGGTCCTGGGCGCTGCCCTTGTAGCCCACCAGCAGGGTGGTTTCGTTGGGTCGCATCTCCTGAACCTGGATGCCCTCGATACCCGCCATGCTGCCGAGCGACTTGCGGAACTTCACAAAATTGCCGAGACTGCCGGTGCCCTCTACCGTGAGGGCCACCCGGGCAGAGCCCGTCGCCGCTTTCTCGCGCAGCAGGCCGGCCCCGGCCAGGGCCTCGCGGATCTTAGTGCCGGCCACCGTGGCCTGAATGAGCACCCGGTGATTCTTGGCGAAGGTGGCCTCCGAGAGAACCTTGAAGTCCTGGATGTAGTCGTCGGGGCGGTCGAGGAGAAGCTCGCTCAGTTTCTTGAAGTTCTCCGCTAAACCCTCGGGGGATGCGATCTCGACGGTCGCCAGGCTCACCGCCTGCATCAGGCCGTTGGCGATGGCGGCGTCCCGGGCCGCGGTGATGTTGCTGCCGTGAACCGCAGCGGCCCCCACGACCACCAGCGTCCGGGTATCCTCGGTGCGCTGGGCGGCAGCCGTGCCGCAAAGGATGAGTGCCGCCGCTACCAGGATGGCCGCGCCACCCGAACGCCTTGTCTGAAACAACCGTTTTCCCATCGACCCTGCCTCGCCGGCCCAAGGAAAAACAAGGGGCCGGATTGATCTCATAGATTAAATTCAACCCTGCACCGGTCACACCCGCCGCTGCAGGGTGTAGTCCGCGATGTCGAGCATCGTCTGGCGGGTGGCCGACGGGCTGAACCCCTCCAGGGCGGCCTTGGCCTTCTCAATATACATCGCCGCGGCTT
Source organism: Desulfobacteraceae bacterium (assembly GCA_041310935.1). GTDB lineage: Bacteria > Desulfobacterota > Desulfobacteria > Desulfobacterales > SpSt-501 > SpSt-501. The sequence goes on from JBFYWS010000183.1 coordinate 5,316, forward strand.
TTTCGGTGTAGCGGAAAGCGCCATAGCCCGTCAATAGGCCGATCAGCTTCTGGAAATCGTCGCTTGAAAAGTCCTTGTTCTGGATGAGGCCGGCCATCCATTTGCGGTCGGCGGAGCGCGCATTGCGCAAGGCGTGGATCAGCGGCAGCGTCATCTTGCCCTCGCGCAGGTCGGCGCCGATCTCCTTGCCGAGCTGCGGGGTTTCGAGGAGGTAGTCGAACACATCGTCGGCTATCTGGAAGGCCATGCCCAGGTTGAAACCGTAGTCGGCCAGAGCCGACTCCTTGTCTTCCGGGGCATCGGCCAGAACAGCGCTCACCCGGCAGGCCGCCTCAAACAGTACTGCGGTCTTGCGGCGGATGACCTCCAGGTATTCGTCCTCGGACAGGCCGATGTCGCCCTTGCGCATGAGTTGGTGGACTTCGCCCTGGGACATGTTTTCGGTGAGCCCGGCCAGAATCCCCACGACCTTCACGCGGCCGGTGGCAGCAGAGATGGACAGCGCGCGTGCCAGCAGAAAATCCCCCACCAAGACCGCGATCGCGTTTCCGAACTTCTGGTGGGCGGCGGGCTTGCCCCGCCGCAGGGCCGCACCGTCGACAAGGTCGTCGTGGAGCAGCGTGGCGGCGTGCAGGTACTCCAACGCCGTCGAAAAGGTCTTGTCGTAGTCCCCGGTGTACCCGCAGATCCGTGCGGACAGCACCATCAGCAGCGGCCGCAGGCGCTTGCCGCCGCTGAAGAGGATGTGGCCGGCGACCTCCCGGACCAGGTCCAGGTGCGGGTTCAGGTTGTCCGCCAGGGCCTTTTCGATGGCCGCCAGATCGCTTCCCACCGCCTCCAGGATCCGCTCTTTGAGATCGCTCACGCTATTTCCCCCATCAGGTCGTATTCCATGGCGTCGTTGATGCGCGCCCGCACGAACCGGCCGAGCATGAGCTCGTGCCCGGACAGCGCCGTGTTCACGTAGGTGACCCCGTCCACCTCCGGCGCCTGGAAATACGTGCGCCCGGCATACAGGTGGTTGCCCAGGTTTTCCTCGATCAGCACCGGGTAGGTCTTGTCGATGTGCGTCTGGTTGTTCCCGGCGGCAATGTCCATCTGGGCGGACATGAGCTGATCATACCGGTCCTGGGCCACCGGTTTCGGGACGTGGCCGCGCAACCGGTGGGACCGGATGTCATCGGCATCAGAATAGACGAAGACGCCCAAGTGGTCAAACCGAATCTCCTCGGCGAACTCCAGCACCTCGGCAAAGTCCTTGTCGGTCTCTCCCGGGAAGCCCACGATGACGGTGGTTCGCAGGGAGGCGCCCGGGACCTGCGCGCGGATGCGCTGGAAGAGGTCGCGCAGGCGATCGCGCGTGTAGCGCCGCCCCATGCGCTTGAGCACATGGTTGCTGGCGTGCTGAATGGGCACATCGAAATAGGGGCAGACGTTCGGGTGGGACGCCACGGCGCGGATGAACTCTTCGTCGATGCTTTCCGGGTGGCCGTAGAGCACGCGGATCCATGGCTTTTCAGCCTTCCGGCCCTTGCCGGTGGAAAGAGTCGCCAGGCGGTTGACCATCCGTCCGAGGGATACCGCCGGAACCAGATCGGAGCCGTAGGCGGTAGTGTCCTGGGCCACCAGGATCAGCTCCCTGACCCCGGAGGCGACCAGATCCCGCGCCTCCGCGACCACATCCTCCAGGGGCCGGCTCTTGTGGCTGCCGCGCAGCTTCGGGATGATGCAATAGGTGCATCCCCGGCTGCAGCCCTCGGCGACCTTGAGGTAGGCCATATGGGGGGTGGAGAGCACCCGCGGGCACTCCTGGCCGTGATACAGAACCCGGTCGGGGTCCGGCAGGATGGCCTCGTGCACGATGCCGAGGTCTCCCACCGCGGTCACGATCTGGTCGAACGCCCCGGTCCCCAGAAACACATCCACCTCGGGCATCGTCTGGAGGATCTCCTCCCGGTAGCGCTCGGGCAGACAGCCGGCCACCACCAGGCGCCGGCAGATGCCGTTCTTCTTGTAGTCGGCCAGTTCCAGGATCATGTCGAGGGATTCCTGGGCGGCCTCCTCGATGAAACTGCAGGTGTTGACGACGATCGTGTGGGCCTCTGCGGGGTCTTCCGTGATGGCCCAGCCGGCCTGCACGAGCCGGCCGAGCATGATTTCGCTGTCTACCTGGTTCTTGGCGCAGCCCAGGCTGATCAAGTGGAGTTTCAGATGATTCGATGTGGGCGTGGGAAGATGTTTTTCCGGCCGCATGGCAAAAGACCCCCCAGGGCCGTCACTTCACACAAGCGCGTCGGCGAACCGGGACAAAATGGGACAGTGGGTATCTCCTGAATTACGCTTGGAACATAAGAAGGTGGAGGCGGGCTGTCAACGCGGAAACCCAATACGGGAGCAGATACACGCGATGCGGTCAGCGGGGCGCCGGTTCCAACCGGATGTGCTTTGAAGGATAATCCTGCAATGACCCGTCGGCGGCTTCGACGACCAGGAGCCCCTCAACCCCTTCCAGACGATCGATCAGGGCCAGGCCCTTCTCCACGCCCGACACCAGCACGGCTGTTCCCAGCCCGTCGGCGAAGGTGCAGTTGTCAGCGAGAATGGACACGCTCACCACACCGTTGCGGACCGGGTACCCGGTGGCGGGGTCGATGTGGTGGGAGTACCGGATGCCGTCCTGCACGAAGAGCTGGCGGTAGTCGCCGCTGGTTGAAAAGGCTTGGTCTTTCAGGGAGACGACCTTGTAGATGTCGTCTGGCCGCGCGCCGGCCGCGGGCCGACTGATGCCCACCCGCCAGGGACGGCCGTCCGGGCGGGCTCCCGCCGCGTAGATCTCGCCCCCGATCTCGACCAGGTAGTCCGTGAACCCGGCGGCGCGCAGCAACTCGACCAACTGGTCCACCCCGTAGCCTTGGCCCACGGAGGACAGGTCGAGCGACACCGCGGCGTGGCGTTTGACCAATGCGCCGGAGGCCCTGATTTCGATCTTGTCGAAACCGACATCCCTGAGAAGGGCGGCAATCGTTTCGGCCGAAGGCACGCGGCCCGGGCTTCCGCCCCGGCCGAACCCCCACACGTCCACCAGCGGCCCAACCGTGCCGTCCCAGGCCCCGTCCGAGAGCGCGTAGAGCCGGGCGGCCGTTTTCATCACCCGTAGGAAGTCCGCGGAAATCGGGAACTCCTCGCCAACCCGTTGAAACCGGTTGAAGCGGCTGATTTCGCTGTCCGTGAGATACGGCGAGATGCTGCGGTTGATTTCATCGAGCCGCCGGTCGAATTTTTCCTGAAGCCCGGCAACGGACCCGAAATAACCGGTGACCACCTTGACGGTGTAGGTCGTCCCCATCGTGCGGCCGGCGAGAGTGTGCTCGCGCTTGGAATCGCAACCGACCCAGACGCTCAACAGACCTACCAGAACGAAGCAACGCGCCATGAGCAACGCGTAACGAGCAAAACAAA
>JBFYWS010000194.1:0-3644 GCA_041310935.1 Desulfobacteraceae bacterium
GGGACGAGGCGGTGCGCACCCTCAAGCGCGACACCCGCCGCTTCGCCAAGCGCCAGATGACCTGGTTTCGCGCGGATTCGCAGATCGTGTGGAGCCGCCCGGACCGGATCTCCGAGATCGGACGGCTGGCCCGCGGGTATCTGCTGCGGCCAACCCCGGATCCGTCCGAGTCACCGGTTGCGGGGTGATTCCCTCGGTCAGCCTCGGTGAGAAGCTCGTAACCCAGGTAGATAGACTGAAGGCTGAAGACTGAAGGCTTTCAGGGACAAGCCATGTTTGACCACACAAGACCTCGGGCATTTGAGTTGGCGATTGAACCAAAGGTCGTAGAAACCGAGAAGGTCTTGAATGGCGTGATTCGTGCTTTGCGAGATGTTTTATGGCCTTCAGCCTTCAGCCTAACCACCTGAATTTAAGCACGTCAACCCTTAATCCGTGCGGGGATTCACATGCGAACAGGCATCGGTTTTGATTTTCACCGGCTGGTGGCGCAACGCGCCCTCGTTCTCGGCGGGGTCCGCATTCCCTGGGAAAAGGGGCTGCTCGGCCATTCCGACGCCGACGCGCTGGTCCACGCCGTCTGCGACGCGATCCTGGGCGCCGCCGGTCTGGGCGACATCGGGATTCATTTCCCGGACACCGATCCGCGCTTCAAGGGCATTTCCAGCATCGCCCTGCTGCAGTCGACACAGCGCATGGTCGATGCAAAAGGACTGCGCGTGGTCAACGTGGACGCGGTCGTTTTGGCCGACGCTCCCCAGATGGCGCCCCATCGCCTGCGGATGCAGGACAACATCGCCCGCGCGCTCGGCATTCCGCCCGAGGCCGTCAACATCAAGGCCACCACCACGGAAGGCTGCGGCATGATCGGCCGGGGAGAGGGGATCGGCGCCATGGCCACGGTGCTGCTCACGCTGAAACGTACGAAAGGGGACGCCTGAACGTCGTGGGCGCTTTCGTTCTGAAATCCGATTACGAACCCAGCGGCGACCAGCCGGGGGGCATCGAGAAACTGACCGCCAACCTGCTGGCCGGGAAAAAGCACAACGTGCTCCTGGGCGTGACCGGCTCCGGGAAGACCTTCACGATGGCGCACCTCATCGCGCGGCTGGACCGGCCGACCCTGGTCATCGCCCCGAACAAGACCCTGGCGGCGCAGCTCTACCAGGAGTTCCGCCTGCTGCTCCCCGACAACGCGGTCGAGTATTTCGTCAGCTATTACGATTACTACCAGCCCGAAGCCTACATCCCCGCATCCGACACCTACATCACGAAGGACTCCTCCATCAACGACATGATCGACAAGCTGCGGCACTCCGCCACGCGTTCGGTCCTGTCGCGGCGCGACATTGTGGTAGTGGCCAGCGTCTCGTGCATCTACGGCCTGGGGGCGCCGGAAGACTACCTGGCGCTGCGGGTGGAGATCGAGGCGGAGGCGGAGCTGAGCCGCGAGCGGCTCCTGGCCGACCTGGTCGCCATGCACTACGAGCGCAACGACACCGACTTCCACCGCGGCACCTTCCGAGTGCGGGGGGACCGGGTGGAGATCTTCCCGGCCTACGAGGAGGACCGGGCCGTTCGCATCGATTTCTTCGGCGACCAGGTGGAGGGAATTTCCGAGATCGACGCCCTGCGCAACACCGTCCTGCGGCGGCTGACACGGACCGCGATCTTTCCGGCCAGCCACTACGTCACGCAGAAGACGACCCAGGCGAAAGCGATCCGGACCATCCGCACCGAGCTCAAGCAGCGGGTCACTTTTTTCCGCGACGAGAACCGGCTGCTCGAAGCCCAGCGCGTCGAGGAGCGCACCCACTTCGACCTCGAGATGATCCAGGAGCTCGGGTACTGCAACGGCATCGAGAACTATTCGCGCCACCTCACGGGACGCCACGCCGGCGAGCCGCCGCCGACCCTGATCGATTACTTCCCGAAGGACTTCCTGCTCTTCATCGACGAGAGCCACATTGCCGTCCCCCAGCTGCAGGGGATGTACCGCGGCGACCGCGCCCGCAAGGAAACCCTGGTGGAATACGGCTTCCGCCTGCCGTCGGCCCTGGACAACCGCCCGCTGCGCTTCGAAGAGACCCAGGAACGGTTCAACCAGGTCGTCTATGTCTCCGCCACTCCGGCCGACTACGAATTGGAACAGGCAAAGGACGCGGTCGTCGAGCTCATCGTGCGGCCGACCGGGCTGGTGGACCCGACGATGGAGGTGCGCTCGGCCCGCAACCAGGTCGACGATCTGTTGGACGAAATCCGCCGGCGGCAGCAACGCGGCGAGCGCGTGCTGGTGACGACTCTCACCAAACGCATGGCCGAAGACCTCACGGAGTACTACTCGGACCTGGGAGTTCGGGTGCGGTACCTGCACTCGGACATCCACACCCTCGAGCGCATGGAAATCATTCGCGATCTGCGCTTGGGCCGGTTCGATGTGCTGGTCGGCATCAACCTGCTCCGGGAAGGTCTCGACATCCCCGAGGTGTCGCTGGTCGCCATTCTCGACGCCGACAAGGAGGGGTTCCTGCGGTCGAAGCGCTCCCTCATCCAAACCTGCGGCCGTGCCGCCCGAAACCTGAACGGCACGGTGATCATGTACGCCGACACCGTGACGCGCTCCATGCAGCAGGCCCTCGACGAAACCAGCCGTCGGCGCACGATCCAGGAGGCCTACAACGCGCGGCACCACATCACCCCGGAGAGCATTCAGAAGGCCATCAGCGAGACCTTCGATTTCAGCCGCGAGGCCAATCCCCCCGCGACGGCCGTGGTGGCGGAGTCACTCGGCGAATACGCGTCTGCCGACGACATCGACAAGCGGATCCGCGCATTGGAAAAAGAGATGCGCGCGGCGGCCAAGGAGCTCGACTTCGAGCATGCCGTCGAGCTGCGGGACCGGATCAAGGCCTTGCGCCAGTTGCTGGTCCTGGAAGGATGACCACTATTGCCCTTCAGTCTTCAGCCTTCAGCCTAAACACCTGAACCGTTACGGTGAAAGCCGATGAGCACCAGCGATTTCGATTCCGTCCGCCCTGAAGAGCCGGCGCAAAAGCTGCCGGCCGTCAGCGCCGAGCCCGGCGTCTACCTCATGCGGGATGCCCAGGGGCAGATCATCTATGTCGGGAAGGCGCGCAACCTGCGCAAACGCCTGGCGGCCTACTTCAAGCCTTCCGGCCATGCCGACGCCAAGGTCGGCGCTCTGGCGGCGCGGATCGCCGACTTCGAGACCATCATCACCCGCACCGAAAAAGAAGCCCTGATCCTCGAGTCCAATCTCATCAAGCGACACCGGCCGCGCTACAATGTCGTGCTTAAGGACGACAAGCGCTATCCCTCTCTGCGGCTCGACCCAGGGGAGGACTTTCCCCGTTTCACCATCGCGCGCAAGATCGGCGAGGACGATGCGCTCTACTTCGGGCCGTTTGCCTCGGCTCACGCCGTGCGCGAGACGCTCGGCATCATCACCAAGACCTTCAAGCTGCGCAAGTGCAAGGCGAGCGAGTTCCGGATCCGCACGCGTCCCTGCCTGCACTGTCAGATGAACGGGTGTCTTGCGCCCTGCTGCCGGGACGTGGACCCCCGGGTCTACCAGGAGCAGGTGCAGGAGGCGGTGCTGTTCCTGAAAGGCCGCACGCACGAAC
>JBFYWS010000228.1:0-4312 GCA_041310935.1 Desulfobacteraceae bacterium
CGTTTTCCACCCGGCGGTCGAGGGGCGCCGGGTTGCAGCCGCCCTTGACCTCGTTCACCTGGGTGGACTTGAAGCGCTGACCGCAGTTGCGGCAGACCATGACGTCGCCCTCCTGGGCATAACCTTTGCCGGCCGGCCAACACACGTCGCAGGCATCGAAAGCCGCGCGGATGACGCCGTCGGCGCTCTTGAGCATGAAATAGCGAATGGTGATGCCCCCGTCCTTGTGTTCGAAGTAGCGGACCTTGCCGTCGTCGAACATGGCGGCCGGCATGGAGACCGTCTCGCCGGCGACCGCGGCGACCGCGGCCTGGGAGGCCGTAGTCTTGGCGCTGCCAGCAGAGAAATACCAGAAGGCGACGGCGGCCAGCACGGCGACGCAGGCCAAGCCGGCCCACAGAGGGGCCCGGCTTTTGGATGAACTGCCTATCACAGCGGCCTTTTTGGCCGCCAGTTTTTCCTGGGTCTGTTGTGCGGACATACTGATGACTCCTTTCAACATTTAGAAAATACTTATGATTCCAACCACCAGCGGCGGCCGGGAAAGCTGTTGAGCGAACATACGAGTGCATGCGATCGAAAAATCAGGACCGGAGGAAAAGAAGGACGGATCAGATCAAAAGCGCTTGAACCTGGAGAAAAATGGGTATGGGGTGTGGGATGGGTTCCCGAATCAGCGCCGGTGCACTACAGGACGTGCGGCTGATCGACGCGTCGCCGGCATTTGCCACGATGCAGGCCGCTATGCCGACACCGGTCTTGATTTCAGGAGTGGCGGCGACATCCTTCGCATCCAGGCGGCAGGCCGTTCCGGCGGCCCCGGCAGACGGGCCCGTGGTTTCGCAGCAGCCCTTGGCATTGCTGGCTGCGCCGTGATGGTTCGTATCCTTGGCGCTGTGCCGGCAGCACGGCATGCTGCATGACTCCGATCCCGGGCAGGCGGCGGCGGAGCCGGAGGCGATGACGACCAGCACCAGAAAAAGTTGCAACCATTTGAGGCGGCGATATTCCATACGGATGAAGTATGTAATTCCACCTGCCACGATTGTCAAACGGAAAAAGGGGCTATGCCCCGCAGGCTGTGGATGCCCATCGCTTTACACGTCCGGTTTCGGTCACTATTATGCGACTGATGTCATCGCACAGCTTGAAAGCGATGGGCCTCGTGGCGGGACCATGTGAATGCGCCTGCGGCGTGCTCCGGGACAATGCGCGGAAGTTTTTTTGGGCTTGGCAGGCTTTTAAAAAATTCTCAGGCAGGTCCTTTGCCCGCATCTGACAATTCTTGAAGTCCGCCGGGATTCAGTAGGAAAATTTTGCGACCCTCGACCTTGATGAGCCCCTGGGTGGAGAGCTTCGCGAAAATGCGGGAAAGGGTTTCGGGGATCGTCCCGATCAGGCTGGCCAACTGGCCTTTGGATATGTTCAAATCCACCTGATCGGTCTGAGACTGCTCGCTGGCCAGGTAGAGCAGGTAGCTTGCCAGCCGCGACGGGATCTCTTTCAGGGACAGGTTCTCGATCTGTAAAGTGAACTGCCGCAGCTTCAGGGAGAGGTCCGAAAGCATCTTCATAGCGAGCAGGGGGTTCTTACCGATGAGGGTCAGGAAGGCCGTTCGGGGAAAAAACACCGCACGGGTGTCGGCGATCGCCGCGGCGTTGGCCGGAAACTGCTCGCCCGCAAATACCGGGACTTCGCCGAACGGCTGTCCCGCTGCGAAGACGTGCAGGATGTGTTCTTTTCCGTCGGCCGAGAGTTTGAAGATTTTGACTCTGCCGTCGATGACCAGGTAGAAGCCGTCGCCCTCATCCCCTTCGGAAAAAATGACTTCCCCCTTGCGAAAACGCTTTTCGACGGCGATTCGCCCGACGTCGTCCAGCTGTTCACGGCTCAGGCCGCTGAAGAAGGGGATCGCCGAGATGATCGCCAATGCCTTGTCCATGCCCTCTTTGTCGCAGCAATTCTGACCCAAGTCAAGAACCGTGGCCGCGCGGCGGGGTATCGGGGGTAACCGGCGTTGCGCCGCACCCGGACTACCCGCGCGGAGCATGTCGTCATCCGCGGCAATTGGATCATCCCTCCATAACGACGGAAACAATTTTCATTTTTCTTGATGTAGGTCAAAGCGGATGCCCGTCAGGTTCGCTATTATCCAGACCATGCCGGGCTCATGGTTTTGAGTTTTGGTGTTTCACAGAACGCTAACACTTCAAACGAAAGGGGTTTATCATGTTTTGTTACCAGTGCGAACAGACGTCCAAAGGTGAGGGCTGCACCAAGATCGGCGTGTGCGGGAAGACCGCCGACGTGGCGGCCCTTCAGGATCTTCTCATTTACGCGCTCAAGGGACTGGCGCTCGTTGCCAACGCGGCCCGCCGACACAAGCTCGACGTGACGGAGGTAAGCCGCTTCACGCTGCAGGCCACGTTCTCCACGCTCACCAATGTGGATTTCGACCCGGCCCGTTTTGTGGCCCTGATCGGCAAGTGCGTCACCCTGCGCGAGGACCTCAAACAGAAGGTGAAGCTGGCCGGCGGCAAGGCGGAGTTCGGCCACGTGGCGGCTGAATTCACTCCGGCTGCAGCTTTCGAAGCCCTGGTGGCCCAGGGCGAAAAGGTCGGTGTGAAAGCGCCGGCGGCCGATGCCGATGCCCAGGCGTTGCGGGAACTTCTGATTTACGGGCTAAAGGGGGTGGCCGCCTATGCCGACCACGCCTGGATCCTGGGCCAGAAGGACGAGAGCGTCTACACCTTCATCCACGAGGCCCTGGCCGCCACGCTGAACCCAGCCCTCGGCGTAAACGACTACCTGGGCCTGGTGCTCAAGTGCGGCGAGGCGAACCTGAAAGCCATGGAGCTCCTGGACGCGGGCAACACCGGCGCCTACGGACACCCGACGCCGACCAAGGTCCCACTGGGCCAGAAGCAGGGCAAGGCCATCCTGGTATCCGGCCACGACCTGAAGGACCTGGAGGAGATCCTGAAGCAGAGCGCCGGCAAGGGCATCAGCGTCTACACCCACGGCGAGATGCTGCCCTGCCACGGGTATCCCGAACTGAAGCAGAAGTATCCCCATTTCTTCGGCCACTACGGTACGGCCTGGCAGAACCAGGCCAAGGAGTTCGGCAAGTTCCCCGGGGCGATCCTCATGACCACCAACTGCATCCAGAAACCCACCGACACCTACCGGGACAACATCTTCACCGCCGGCCTGGTGGGCTGGCCCGGTGTGCGGCACATCGCCGACAACAACTTCACGCCGGTCATCGACAAGGCCCTGGGGCTCTCCGGCTTCACCGCGGATGCCCCCGGCAAGGAGGTCATGGTCGGCTTTGGGCGCAACACCGTGATGAGTGTCGCCGGCAAGGTGGTCGAGCTGGTCAAGGCCGGCAAGATCAAGCACTTCTTCCTGGTAGGCGGCTGCGACGGCGCCAAACCGGGCCGCAGCTACTACACCGAGTTCGTCGAGAAGGTGCCCCAGGACTGCGTCGTGCTCACACTCGCCTGCGGCAAATTCCGCTTCTTCGACCAGGACCTCGGGGCCATCGACGGCATCCCGCGCCTGCTCGACGTCGGACAGTGCAACGACGCCTACTCGGCGATCCAGATCGCCGTCGCGCTGTCCAAGGCCTTCAACTGCGGCGTGAACGACCTGCCGCTGTCCATGATCCTCTCCTGGTACGAGCAGAAGGCGGTGGCGATCCTGCTGACGCTGCTCTTCCTGGGCATCAAGAACATCCGCCTGGGCCCCAGCCTGCCGGCCTTTATCACGCCGAACGTGCTGAACGTCCTGGTGGAGAAGTTCAACATCGCCCCCATCAAGACGCCGGACGAGGACCTCAAGGCGATCCTGGGGTAGATAGGCCGAAGGCTGAAGACTGAAGGCTTTCAGGGACAATCCCTGCGTGATCACCCAAGACGTCGGGCAGTTGAGTTGGCGATTGAACCAAAGCTCGTAGAAGCCGGGAAGGTCTTGAATGGCTTGATTAGTGCGCTGCAAGCGGTCGTATAGCCTTCAGCCTTCAGCCTAAACACCTGAGCAGTCATGCGACGTCATCGAAGGAGATAGATATGCGGTGCCCGGGACAGGACATGCAGTACTGGAAGCCGGGGGCGATTTTCGAGGAAAAATGTCCCCAATGCGGCCAGACCGTTGAATTTTTCAAGGACGACACCGCCCGCAAGTGCGGCAAATGCGGCCACCGCTTCGTCAACCCGCAGATGGACTTCGGCTGCGCCGCCTACTGCCCGTATGCCGAGCAGTGCCTGGGCACGCTGCCGGAGGGGCTTGCGGCCCAGAAGGAAAACCTGTT
>JBFYWS010000465.1:0-3512 GCA_041310935.1 Desulfobacteraceae bacterium
TGAAGATCTCCTGCATCGAGGAGATCGCCTACCGCCTCGGGTACATCGACCGCACCCAGCTGCTCGCGCTGGCCGCCGAGTTGGCCAAAAACGACTACGGCCGCTACCTGATGGACATCGCCAACGAGGATGGGCAACCCTTTTAACACCAACCCGATCCGGGAGGATGTGATGGATTACAAGCAGACCCTGAACCTGCCCTCGACGGCCTTTCCGATGAAAGCGAATCTGGCCAAACGCGAGCCGGAGCAGTTGCAGCAGTGGGAGGAGAACCGGCTTTACGAGCAGATCCGCAAGAGCTCCAAGGGCCGGGAGCCGTTCATCCTGCACGACGGGCCGCCCTACGCCAACGGGAACATCCACATCGGTACTGCGCTCAACAAAATCCTGAAGGACATCATCGTGCGCTCGCGGCAGATGGCCGGTTTCGACGCCGTTTACGTCCCGGGCTGGGATTGCCACGGGCTTCCGATCGAGCACAACGTGGACAAGGAACTGGGCGAGAAGAAGAAGGAGCTCTCCCGCTCGCAGGTGCGCCGGCTCTGCCGGGCCTATGCCGAACGGTTCATCGACATCCAGCGCGCGGAGTTCAAACGGCTGGGGGTCATGGGGGACTGGGCCAACCCCTACCTCACCATGAACTACGCGTACGAGGCCGTGATCGCCCGCGAGTGCATGAAGTTCGGCCTGAACGGCGGCCTGATGCGCAGCAAGAAGCCCATCCACTGGTGCTTCACCTGCCAGACCGCCCTGGCGGAGGCCGAAATCGAATACCAGGACGATGCGACGGCATCCATTTTCGTGAAGTTTCCCCTGCAGGACGACCTCGCCGCGGAATACCCGGTGCTCACCGGAAAAACGGTCTATGTGGTCATCTGGACCACCACCCCCTGGACGCTGCCGGCCAACCTCGGCATCGCGCTGCACCCCGACTTCGAGTACGTGGCCGTGGACACCGGCGCGGGTGGGGTCTTCATCATGGCCCGGGATCTGGTCGACGCCTGCATGGCCCGCTTCGGGGTCCGCGATTTTTCCATCCTGACGCGCCTCGATCCGAAGACGCTCGAGCGCAAGCGCTGCCGGCACCCGCTGTACGGCCGCGATTCGCTGATCGTGCTGGGCCGCCACGTGACGCTCGACGCCGGCACGGGCTGCGTCCACACCGCGCCCGGCCACGGCCGCGAGGACCACGAGGTCGGGCTGGAGTACGGCCTGGAGGTCTACTCGCCGGTGGACGACCGGGGCCGTTTCACTCCCGACGTGGAGTTCTTCGGCGGCCAATTCGTCTTCGACGCCAACACGCCCATCAGCGCCCGGCTCCGGGAAAGCGGCACCCTCGTGCACGAGGGGCGCTTTGAGCACTCCTATCCCCACTGCTGGCGCTGCAAGCAGGCGGTGATTTTCCGGGCCACCCCGCAGTGGTTCATCTCCATGGACAAGACCGGGCTGCGGAAAAATTCCCTGGAGGCGATCGACCGCGTGCAGTGGATCCCCCCCTGGGGGCGCGAGCGTATCTACGGGATGATCGAGAACCGCCCGGACTGGTGCGTCTCCCGGCAGCGGGCCTGGGGGGTGCCGATCACGGTATTCTATTGCGATGCGTGCGAGGCGCTCCTGCTGAACGATCAGATCGTGGACCGCGTCTACCGGATGTTCGCCGAGCACGGCGCGGACGTCTGGTTCGAGCGCGCCACGGCCGAGATCCTGCCGCCGGGTGCGGTCTGCGAAAAATGCGGCAACACCAGCTTCGTCAAAGAGGTCGACATATTGGACGTGTGGTTCGACTCCGGGGTGAGCCACGCCGCCGTGCTCGAGGCGCGTCCGGACCTGCGCTGGCCGGCCGATCTCTACCTCGAGGGCAGCGACCAGCACCGCGGCTGGTTCCACAGTTCGCTCTTGACCGCGGTGGGCATTCGCGGGCAGGCGCCCTACCGCGCGGTGTTGACCCACGGCTTCGTGGTGGACGCCGACGGGCGCAAGATGTCCAAGTCGCTCGGCAACGTCATCGCCCCCAAGACGGTGATCGACAAGTACGGCGCGGAGATCCTGCGCCTGTGGGTTTCCGCCTCGGACTACCAGGAGGACGTCCGCATCTCAGACTCCATCCTGGCCCAGCTGAGCGACGCCTATCGCCGCATCCGCAACACCAGCCGGTTCATGCTCGGCAACCTCTACGATTTCGACCCGGAGAAGGACGCGGTGCCCGCCGGCCAGATGTTCGCCATCGACCGCTTCGCCTTGCACAAGCTCCAGCTCCTGGTGGAAAAGGCGCGCCGGGCCTACGACGTCTACGAGTACCACACCATCTATCATGCACTCTACAACTTCTGCACGGTGGATCTTTCGGCCTTCTATCTCGACATCCTGAAGGACCGGCTCTACACCTCGCCGGCGCAGTCGGTCGCGCGCCGCAGCGCCCAAACGGCCCTGCACACGTTGGTGGGGACGCTCGCCCGGCTGATGGCGCCGATCCTGCCGTTTACGGCCGAGGAGATCTGGCAGCACATGCCGGCCGTCCCGGGAAAGACCGCCAGCATTCACCTGAGCCGCCTGCCCGAACCGGACGCCGCCCTGCGGGACGACCGCCTGGCCGCGCGCTGGGAGCGCCTGCTGCAGGTGCGCGGCGAGGTGACCAAGGCCCTGGAGGAGGCGCGGGTGCAGAAGCTGATCGGACACGCGCTGGATGCGTCGGTGACCCTGTCGGTGGGGGCAGAGCTTTACGCATTGCTCGCGCCCGATGCCGCCGACCTGCGGTCGATTCTGATCGTTTCAGCGGCCGACCTCCGCCAAGACGAGGCGCTCGACGGGGCCTGGGAAAGCGCCGACGTTGCGGGGCTGAAGATCCGGGTGCAGGCGGCCGCCGGGAAAAAATGCGAGCGCTGCTGGGTGCATGAAACCTCCGTCGGCGAAATTCCGGAGCATCCGACCATCTGCGGGCGCTGCCGGGACGCGCTTTCCAAGATGGCGGCGGCATAACGAATCAAGGTCAATAGTCTGAAGGTTGATAGGCTGACGGAACTCAATGGTATCTAAAAAAATAACATTTCTGGCCATCGTTGCCGGCACCGTGCTGGTGCTGGACCTGCTCACCAAAATGCTGGTGCTCGCGCATCTGCCGCTGGGTGCGGGCATCCCGGTCATTCCGGGCCTGTTCGACCTGACCCACGTGCAAAACCCCGGCGGCGCCTTCGGGTTCCTGGCGACCTTGGGCCCACAGGCCCGCGGCGTGATCTTTATCCTGGTCTCCCTGCTGGCCGTCGCAGTGATCCTGTGGTTCTACATGCAGACCCCGGTTCAGCAGAGGTGGCTCGCCTTCGGGTTTGCCCTTATTTTCGGAGGGGCCATCGGTAACCTCGTGGACCGGCTGCGGTTCGGCGCGGTGATCGATTTTCTCGATCTCTACATCGGCGACCTGCACTGGCCCGCCTTCAACATCGCCGACAGCGCCATCACGGTAGGGGTGGCGATCTTTGCGTTCCACGTGATGTTCCGCAAGATGCCGGGATGATCCG
>JBFYWS010000248.1:0-3011 GCA_041310935.1 Desulfobacteraceae bacterium
CCTGATTGCCACCACGCTGTTGCAGCACAGCCAAGCCAAAGACCTCGCCCTGATGGTCAAACCGAAACATCCGGCGAACCTAAGGCCGGTTCGCATCCAGGGGTGTGGATTGAGTCAACGCGAGGTGTGTTTCCAGGATTTCAAAGAAGTGTGCTCGGTGATCGCGGATGTTGAATTCAAGCAGCGGGACGTCCCGGTCCTGTTGCGGCACTACCTGAATTTAGGCGGGCAAATTTTGGCCTTCAACATCGACCGGAACTTCGGCAATGTGATGGATGGCCTGATCGTGGTGGACCTGACTCAGGCCGATTGCAAGACCCTTCAGCGGTATCTGGGCGCCGAAGGCGCTGCCGCTTTTCTATCGTATCATGAGTCCGAGTCCACCAATGACAGCGTGGCTTTGATCGAATCCGCAGCGGGTTAATCAATATTTAGTAGGATCTTAATCCATGTCTAACAAGATGTTGATTAAATCTACCTATCACCACAACTCATACCACAGGTGTGAAAACAGTGATGCAAGCGGACCTGCACGTACATTCGAGACATTCCACGCGGCCGTCCCAGTGGTTCCTCCAGAAAATCGGCTGTCCCGAGAGTTTTACCGAGCCGCTTCATCTCTACCACATCGCGCGGCGGCGGGGCATGACACTCGTCACCATCACGGACCACAACAAAATCGAGGGCGCCCTCGAGATCGCGCATTTGCCGGGGACCTTTATCAGTGAGGAGGTCACTTCCTATTTCCCCGAAGACGGGTGCAAGGTTCACGTCCTCGTCTACAACATCACCGAAGCCCAGCACGCCGACATCCAGAGGCTGCGGACAAACGTCTTTGAACTTGTCGGCTACCTGCAGCAGGCTACCATCACGTGTGCCCTCGCCCACCCGCTGTACGCCGTAAACGACCGGTTGACTCCGGATCATTTCGAAAAGCTGCTGCTGCTCTTCCGAATCTTCGAACTGAACGGCGACAGCAACCCCGACAGCAACCGCTGCCTCGAGAAAATCCTCACACACCTGACGCCCGGCGACATCGAACGATTGGCGGACAAGCACCGCCAGGCTCCTCTATGGCCGGAGCCGTGGACCAAGGTCTTTATCGGCGGATCCGATGACCACAGTTCCCTCAGTATCGCACGCAACTACACCCGGGTACCGGGAGCCGCCACGGTAGCCGAGTTCCTGGACGGAATCGACAAGGGACGTGCGGAAACCGTGCAAAGGCCGTCATCGCCCCAGAACGTGGCCCACAACCTTTACAGCATCGCCTACCAATTCTACCGCCAGAAGCTGGACCTGGGCCAGCAGGTCCCGCACGATTTTCTGCTGCGCTACGTCGACCGCAGCCTGCGCTGCACAGGCGGGGAAGACTCCGGGCTGCTCTCCCGGCTGCATCTGCTCTGGCAGTATCCGCGCCTGCGCAAGATCAAGGGCAGCCTCCCCGGGCCGCTGGTGGAGCTGCTCAAGAAAGAGTCCTCCCGGCTGATCGCAGAAGAACCCGACCTGTTCGTGCTGCCCCGGAAAGGGGACCGGATGTCCCAGCGTTTAGAGGATCGATGGTTCCAGTTCATCAACACGATGTCCAACCGGATTCTGGTCGGATTCGCGAACCACCTCATGGATCATATTTCCGGGGCGAATCTTTTCAGCATCTTTCACACGATCGGCTCCGCCGGAGGGTTCTGCACGCTGCTGGCGCCCTATTTCGTGGGTTTTTCCCATCACAACGAGCAGCGCAAACTCGCCCGCTCGGTCATGGCGGGCTTAAGCCAAACGCCTATCGCCGAGCGGAACACCGCTTGCGCCGTTTTCGCCGAGAGCCTTCAAGAGGCGCGCGGGTCGGCGTTTTTTCCAACAGAAACGCAGGCCCTATCGAACGGCACCATCCTTACCTGCGATACTGCGGACAGCCCAAGAGCGCACCGCTTCGCACCCGTCGGCGTTTATGACTTCAGCGATCTGCCGGGCCACCGGCTCATTTACCCCCCGGTCCTGGAAATGCTCGATTACTGCTTTTCGAAAGACATTCGACGTCTGCACTTGGCCGGTGCCGGCCCGACCGGCTTGGCCGGGCTTTTCATTGCGCGGTTCCTGAAGCTTCCGGTCGAGGCGACGTTCACCGACGCCATTCCGCGCCTGGCCCGAGTCGTCACCCGTGACGGATTCATCGAAGATTTGACCTGGAAATACTTGGTCTGGTTCTACAACCAGGTCCAGACGGTCTTTGTTCCCTCCCGCGAGGTCCAGCACGATTTGGAAGACAAAGGCGTGGCGCCTGAAAAGCTCAGGATTTTCACTCCAACGGCCGGAACGGATAGTGCGCAGCTCCGTGCATCGGGCGGCGGTTGCCCAGCGCACAGCGAGCTGAATTATGGCGTCCGCCGAGGTGTCATCTGAACATCACTTCCGGCCCCTCGTTTTGCCGACTCGCCCTCCACCCGGCTCTCCCGAACGTTCAGGGCCCGCGATCAAGCTCTTCGTCCGTGCCTCCTCATTGTGATTTTCTGCGAGCCTTCCACCGTCCCGCGCAGAAACCAACCCTTCCCCAATAGCTGAGGTGAGACCCCTATGGAACAGCAGAAGAATTACATCATTGACACGAATGTGCTCCTGGAGGATCCCCAGTCTCTCGTGAAACTGCGCAACGGGAACGAAAACCACATTTTCATCCCCTACCACGTGCTGCTCGAGCTCAACAAAGTCAAGAAAGATCCCAAGCTGCGGCACATCGTCGCCCGGGTGGTCGAATACCTGGTCGAAAACCCGGACACCTTCCAGGTGCTCAACTCCCAATCCATTGCCGACCCCTTCGCCAACCTGGCGGATAAATTCATCCTGGACGAGATCCAGGCGAGCGGGGTGGAAAAACCGATCCTGGTCACCAATGACCGGATCTTCCAACTCCAGGCGCGGCTGCGGGGCATCACGAGCGAGGTCTATAAGGAATCGGTGCCGTTCAAGTCCGAGGCGGAATATTTCACCGGTTTCGTGGCCAAACGTGATGAGGC
>JBFYWS010000275.1:0-7918 GCA_041310935.1 Desulfobacteraceae bacterium
AACCGGCTGCGCGAGGCCTGCCGGGAGGCCGGCGTCGCGCTGCCGGACGATCCGGAGTTCCACCACCAGCTCGCAGCCGTACTCGCGTTCAGCGACTTTGTCGCCGAGCGCTGCACCCGCCTTCCTCGGCTGCTGACGGATCTGATCGACAGCGGGGATTTGCAGCACGCCTCCGGCGCGGGAGAATACGCCGCCAGGCTTGCACGCGCCCTGGAGGGCGTCGCGGAGGTTACGGATCTCGGCCTCCGGCTGCGCCGTTTCCGAGGCCGGGAGATGGTCCGTATCGCCTGGCGCGACCTCGCCGGCCTATCCGACCTCACCGAAACCACCGCCGACCTCTCCGCCCTGGCCGAAGCCTGCCTGGATCACGCCCTGGCCTGGCTCCACCGCTGGCAAAGCGCTGCGCAGGGGGTCCCGACCGGCGCCGACGGCCGCCCGCAGGCGCTCGTGGTCCTGGGGCTGGGCAAGCTTGGGGCCGGCGAGCTCAACTTCTCCTCGGACGTCGATCTGATCTTCGCCTATCCCGGCCCAGGCGAGACCAGCGGGACCGACCGGCCGGTGGCGAACGACGACTTCTTCACCCGCCTGGCCCGCAACCTGATCAAGGTCATAGGCCACCCGACGGCCGACGGGTTCGTCTTCCGGGTGGACCTGCGCCTGCGCCCCTTCGGCGACAACGGCCCCCTGGTCATGAGCTTTGACGCCCTGGAGAGCTACTACCAGGAACAGGGGCGCGACTGGGAACGCTACGCCTGGATCAAGGCGCGCGCGGTGGCAGGCGACCGGCCGGCGGGGGAAGAGCTGCTGCGCCGGCTGCAGCCGTTCGTCTACCGCCGCTACCTCGACTTCGGCGCCTTCGAGTCCCTGCGCACCATGAAATTGATGATCACCCAGGAGGTGGCGCGCAAGGGCCTGGAACGCAACATCAAGCTCGGCCCGGGCGGCATCCGCGAGGTCGAGTTCTTCGGCCAGATCTTTCAGCTGATCCGCGGCGGGGTGACCCCGGACCTGCGGGAGCGCGGCATCCGGAAGGTCCTCGCCGTTCTGGCGGAGCGCGGTACCATTTCCAAGGACACCCGCCGCGAACTCGACGCCGCCTATGTGTTTTTGCGCAACGTCGAGCACCGCCTGCAGGAGACCGCCGACCAGCAGACCCACGATGTGCCGCGGGAAGATGCCGGAATGGCGCGCCTGGCCTCCGCCATGGGGTTTGACACCGTCGCGGCGTTCACGGCCGCACTTGACGGACACCGCCATGCGGTCCACGGCCATTTCCAGATGCTGCTCGAGGTACCCGAGGCGGAAGGCCACGCATCGGCCGTCGCACGCGAGCTGGACACGATCTGGACACAGGCGGCCGGCGCCGTCCGGGCGGCCGAACTCCTCGTGCAGGTCGGCTACGAAGAACCGGGCGAGGTGCTGCGCCTGCTCGACCACCTGCGCAGCGACACGGAAACCCGGGCCTTGAGCCTGACCGGCCGCCAGCGCCTGGATCGCCTGATCCCGCTCATTCTGCGCGAAGCCACCCACGCCTCCCAGCCGCTCAGCGCCCTGCGACGCATCCTGGACCTCGTCCGCACCGTGGAGCGGCGCACCAGCTACCTCGCGTTGCTCCTGGAATACCCGGCGGCCCTGCGGCGCCTGGTGAAGCTCGCCGACGCCAGCCCCTGGATCGCCTCGTTTCTCGCGCAGCACCCGGTGCTCCTCGACGAACTGCTCGACTCGCGCACCCTCTACCGACCGCCCGACCGCGAGGCGCTCGCAGCCGATATCCGGCGCCGCCTGGCCCAGGCCCCGGCCGACGACCTGGAGTCCCAGATCGAGGAGCTGTGCATCTTCAAGCAGAGCAACGTCCTGCGGGTCGCGGCGGCGGACGTGACCGGCAGGCTGCCGCTCATGCGGGTGAGCGACTTTCTCTCGGACATCGCCGAGATCGCCGTCAACGCCGTCGTGGACCTCGCCTGGGACCACCTGGTGGAACGGCACGGGACCCCCATCTGCCGCCTGGACGGTCGGCCCTGCGAACGGGGCTTCGCCGTCATCGCGTACGGCAAGTTGGGCGGGCTCGAACTCGGTTACGGCTCGGACCTGGACCTCGTGTTTCTGCACGCGGGTGTCGACGGGCCGACGCGCGGCGGGCCCCGGCCGATCGATACCGCCCAGTTTTTCAACCGCCTGGGCCAGCGCGTGATCCACATCCTGACCTCCCACACCCGCGCCGGCAAGGTCTACGAGATCGACACCCGCCTGCGGCCGAGCGGGATCTCGGGCATCCTGGTCCGGCACGTCGAGGCCTTCGGCGACTACCAGCTGAACGAGGCCTGGACCTGGGAGCACCAGGCCCTCATCAAGGCGCGGGCCGTGAGCGGGGAGGCGCTGATCACCGCGCGTTTCGATGCCATCCGCGGTAAGACCCTCGCCCGGCGGAGGGAGTCGACCCGGCTGCGCGCCGACGTCATCGAGATGCGCGAGCGCATGCGCCGGGAGCGCAGCCGGCCCGAAGCCGGCGTTTTCGACCTCAAGCAGGACCCGGGCGGGATGGTCGACATCGAGTTCCTGGTCCAGTATCTGGTCCTGCGCCTCGCGCAGCGCCACCCGGAGCTGGTGCGGTGGACCGACAACGTGCGCCTGATCCAGACCCTGATCGGTGCGACGGTGCTCAACGACGTCACGGCCCACGTCCTCAAGCATGCCTACCTGATCTACCGCGCGGCCGCCCACCAGTTGAGCCTGCAGGAAAAGCCCGCTACCGTCCCCGCGGAAAAGTTCGACCGCCTGCAGCAGCGCATCCGCCAGATCTGGAAGGCCGTCTTCCAGGAACGCTGAGCCCACCCCGCCGATTAAAATACAAAAATGTTAGCTCAAACTTTTTGTTTTTTACAAAATTGTCACTTATTGTGCATCCCACCTACGCCTCGGGAACGAGGCAACCTATTGAAAAAAGAGTTTTATTCTGCCCATTCCCGTGGTGGCACAGGCCTTGCTGAATGGTAGCTGTTCAGGTGTATAGGCCGAAGACTGAAGGGTAATAATGATCATCCATGACACCTGTCAACGTATCCAAATGATTTCGGCTTCGGATGATCACGCAATTTTGTCCCTAAAGGCCTTCAGTCTTCAGCTTTCAGTCTATCTACCTGAGTAGTTACGCTCAATGTCCGTAGGCATTTTCGGAAAGGGAAAGGAAAAGTCGGCATGCGCGGCGTCCACGACCAGGCGACCCAGACCTTGCAGGAAAAAGTGGCGGAACTGACCGACCGCTTTCTGCGGGGCAAGCAGCCCGACTTCTTGAAGCAGCACTCCCGCGCGCTGGACGACTATTTCGAGCAGGCCTTCGAAACGAGCATGATCGGGCCCCGGCTGGAAATCAACAAGAACCCCTACGTCATTATCGCACTCGGCGGCTATGGCCGGGAAGAGCAGTGCCTGCACTCCGACGTCGACCTGCTGTTTCTATTCGGCAAGCGCGTCCCGCCCGAGGCCGAGAACTTGATCCGGGAGATGATCTATCCGCTCTGGGACATCGGGATGGACGTCGGCTACGCCACCCGCTCCCTCAAGGAGTGCCTGTCCCTGGCCGCCAAAGACCTGAACGTTCTAACACCCATCCTGGACGGCCGTTTCATCTGCGGCATGTCGATGCTGTTCTCCGAGCTGATGACGCAACTGCGCGAAACAGTCATCCGCAAACACTCCGGCCGCATCCTCGAAGAGCTGATGGCCTACACGCATGGCCGCCACGCCCACTACGGGGACTCCGCGTATCTGCTGGAACCGAACCTCAAGGAGGGCCAGGGCGGACTGCGGGACTACCACACGATGGTCTGGATCGCGCGCCTCGAACACGACCTGCGCCAGACCCGGGATCTCGAGTACCTGGGGCTGCTTTCTCACGCCGAATACCAGACCCTCTGGGAGGCCCTGGATTTCGTGTGGACCGTCCGCAACCACCTGCATCAGCTCTGCGGCCGCAAGACCGACCAGCTGCACTTCGAAAATCAGATCAAGCTCGCCGAGCGGTTCCGGTACCGGGAGGAATCCGGCCAGCAGCCGGTGGAGCGCTTCCTGGGCGACCTCCACGCCCGGATGGATTCGATCAAACACCAGCACCTCATGCTGCTGCACGAGCTCGGCCTGGAAAACAAACGCAAGCGGCGGCGCCCCACGACACCCAAGAGCCCGATAGAGGGCATCGAGATCGTCGACGGGGGGCTGCTGAACTTCGCGCGCCCGGAGGCGATCCTGAAGCGCCCCGAACTGCTGATCCGCATCTTCGAAGAAAGTGTCGTGCTCAAGGCGCCGCTGAGCGCCGAGGCGAAGCGTCTGGTGCGGGAGTTCGCCCACCTGGTGGACCCGGCCTTTCGCGCAGCACCGGAGACCGTGCGCAGCTTCGAGCGCATCCTGCTCGCGCCGGCCACAGCCGCGAGCGCCCTCGACGACATGCTGACCACGGGCCTGTTGGTGGCCTTGATCCCGGAGTTTCAGTTTGTCACCAACCGGATTCAATACGACGAATACCATCTGTACCCCGTGGACAAACACCTGCTGCGGACCGTCCAGACCCTCACGCAGCTCGCCGGGGAGGGCGCCGAGACCGAGCCGCTCTGCGCCCGGATCTATCGCGAGCTGAAGAATAAAACCCTGCTGTTCTGGGCGGCACTGCTGCACGACATCGGCAAGGGCGAGACCGAGGATGATCACGCGACGAGGGGCGCCGAACTGACCCGGGGGATCCTCGCGGCGAAGGGGTTCACCCCGGCCGAGGTCGACACGGTGGCGTTTCTGGTGCGTGAGCACCTCACCCTCATCAAAACCGCTACCCGCCGGGACATCCACGACGAGGAGACCGCCATCGTCTTCGGCCGCCGGGTCAAGGACGTCGAACGGCTGAAAATGCTCTACCTGCTGACGGTAGCCGATTCCATGGCCACGGGGCCGGCGGCCTGGAACAGCTGGACCTCCCACCTGCTGCGGGAGTTCTTCTTCAAGGTGCTCAACACCCTGGAGAAGGGCGAACTCGTCTCGGCGGCGGCGGTTGCGGCTGTCGAGCGCAAGCGCGAGGCGATCTTCGCCGCGGCCGGCTCCGCCGCCGAACGGGTGGAGCAGGAGCGGTTGTTCCCTGCGCTTTCCCCGCGCTATCTCCTGTCGGTCCCGGCCGAGAGCATCGTGGAGCACATGCGGTTGTTCGGGCGGCTGGGCGAGAGCGATTTCACATGGACCATCGCGCCCTCGCCCGACGGCAAGACCCGCACCGTGACCATCTGTGCCAAGGACCGGCCGGGACTCGTTGCGAGCATGGCCGGTGTCTTCACCCTGAACAGTATCAACATTCTGGACGTCCAGGTGTTCACCTGGCGCAACCGCACGGCGCTCGACATCTTCGAGGTGACCCCGCCGCCGGACCTGATTTTCGAGGACGACAAGTGGCAGCGGGCCGCGGACAACCTCAAGGCGGTTCTCGCCGGGGAGCTGGATCTTGCCGCTACGCTGAAGCCGCGCCTCGAGTCTCCCCGCTACACCAAGCCGCGCACCGCAAGGCGCGCCCAGCGCGTGCGGATCGACAACACCAGCTCCAGTTTCTTCACCATCGTCGAGGTGTTCGCCTACGACTTCCCCGGGCTGCTCTTCAGCATCGCGGATGCTCTCTTCCGTTGCGGGCTGGACATCTGGGTAGCGAAGATCGCCACCAAGGTCGACCAGGTGGTGGACGTCTTCTACGTGCGGGATACCACCGGCCAGAAAGTCGATGGCGCCGACCGCGTCGCGGCCGTCAAGGAGGCCGTCATGGCGCGGCTGCCGGACATCGCGCAACAAAATACTATAACGACTCAAGCAGTTAGGCTGAAAGCTGAAGGGAAAAAATGATCATCCATGGCCCAATCACCCGTCAACGGTTCCAAACGATTTTGGCTTTGTGCGATCACGCATGGTTTGTCCCTAAAAGCCTTCGGTCTTCAGTCTATCTACCTGAGTACCAACTAAAGGAGGAATAGACTCAAGATGAAACGGTTCCGATTCCTGACGGTTGCAATGCTCCTGGCGCTTCCGCTCTCGCCGGCCTGGGCGGCCGACGGGCTGAACTCCGGGGACACGGCCTGGATGATCGTCTCCACGGCGCTGGTGATGATGATGACACCGGCGGGGCTGGCTCTTTTCTACGGCGGCATGTCGCGCTATAAGAATCTCCTGAACACCCTGGCCATGACGTTCGTCGCTTACTGCCTGACCAGCGTCATCTGGGTCTTGTGGGGCTATAGCCTGGCGTTCGGGCCGGATGTGGGCGGCATCATCGGCGGGCTGGACTTTCTCTTTTTATCCGGGATCACCCCGGCGAGCCTGGAGGGGACCATCCCCACCAACGTGTTTGCGCTGTTCCAGATGACCTTTGCCTGCATCACGGTGGCCTTGGTGCTGGGCTCGATCGTCGATCGCATGAAGTTTGCTTCCTGGATCGTGTTCACCGTGTTGTGGGTGACCTTCATCTACACACCCATCGCCCACTGGGTGTGGGGCAAGGGCTGGATGGCTACGATGGGCGCGCTGGATTATGCCGGGGGCACGGTGGTACACATCAACGCCGGTGTGGCGGGGCTGGTGCTCTCCTTGGTGCTGGGCAAACGCATCGGCTACGGCAAGGAGGCCATGTTCCCCTCCAGCATCGCGCTGACCGCCCTGGGTGCCGCCCTGCTGTGGTTCGGCTGGTTCGGGTTTAACGCCGGCAGCGCGCTCGCGGCCGACGGGATAGCCGGTTCGGCCTTTTTGGCCACCAACACCTCGGCCGCCGCCGCGGCACTGGCGTGGATGTTCACCGAGTGGAGCGTCACCAAGAAGCCAACCGTGCTCGGCATCGCCTCGGGGGTTGTCGCCGGGCTGGTGGCGATCACGCCGGCGGCCGGGTTCGTGGGCGTCGGGGCCTCCATCGGCATCGGGCTTGCGGCCGGGGGCCTCGGGTTTTTCTCCGTGTCCACGCTCAAGCACAAGCTCGGCTACGACGACTCCCTGGACGCCTTCGGGGTCCACGGCATGTGCGGCACCCTGGGCGCTCTCGCCACGGGGCTTTTTGCAGATCCGGCGGTCAACGCCGCCGGCACGGGGCTGTTTTTCGGCAACCCGAAGCAGTTGCTGGTGCAGATCATCTCCATTTTGGCCACCGCCGCATTCACCGCCATCGGCACCCTGGTCTTGGTCTATGTCACCAAGGCGCTGACCGGCGGCCTGCGGGTGGGGGAAGAGAACGAAATCATGGGCTTGGACGGCACCGTGCACGGCGAGCGGGCTTTTGATTTGGAATAAATCGGGCGGAACAACAGGAGGAGGATTCGTATGTTGAAAAAAATCGAGGCCATTATCAAACCCTTCAAGCTGGATGACGTCAAAGAGGCACTCAACGAGATCGGCATCCAGGGCATGACGGTGACCGAAGTCAAGGGATACGGCCGCCAGAAGGGCCACAAGGAGGTCTACCGCGGCGCCGAGTACGTGGTGGATTTCATCCCCAAGATCAAACTCGAAATCGTCGTCGACGCCGGCCGGGTCGAGCAGGTCGTGACCAAGATCCGCGAGTCCGCCTTCACCGGCAAGATCGGCGACGGCAAGATCTTCGTGCTGGAGGTGGAACAGGCCGTGCGCGTACGCACGGGCGAAACGGGAATTGATGCGGTTTAACCGGGTCTAACGGCAGCGCCCGTCAGCCCGTCTATCCGGTCCACGATCGCTTACCGGCCGACCGGCTGACGGGCGACCGCTGGGCCCAAACCGATACGGAATGACCCATAAAATACGTACCATCAAATCCATAAGGAGGAATTGCAATGAAACCCAAAGAGGTACTGGCATTCGCAAAGGAAAACGGCGCCAAGATGCTCGACATGCGATTCATAGACTTGCCGGGGGTCTGGCAGCACTTCTCGGTCCCCAT
>JBFYWS010000471.1:0-3456 GCA_041310935.1 Desulfobacteraceae bacterium
TCGAAGATCTTGCCTTTGAAGGGGCTGCCGAAACGGGGCTCCTGGCCGAGGAGGACCTTGCCGCGATCGGGAAGGTCGCAGACCCGGAAATACCAGTGGGCATTATCGACAATCCGTCTGAAGGCCTTCCCATCCCATTCGAGCACAAAAGAGGCCAGAACTTTGCGGGTCAGGGTCAGGCTGGTAACGATGATTTCGGGGATGCCGTTGCCGTTGATGTCGGCCACATCGACGCCGATGTTGATACCCTGACTGCCTTCCGCATATTCGGCGACCTGGTAGAAGCGCTGCTGCTCGTAGCGGTAGATGATGACCTTGTCCTGGGTGATGATGACCGTTTCGGTTTTCCCGTCGCCGTCCACATCCCCCAGGGCGATCCCGTTGAAGGCCAGCTTGTAGGCGGCGCTTTTCCAGAACTGGGGCGAAAACTCACGCACGTTTTCATCGGATGCGGCGAACGGAGACCCCGATCCCCCGCCGAATCCGGACGGCTGCTTGAGCATTTTCTCGGGATGGGCAAACGGGTCCGCCGGCGCGGGTTGCGCTGTCTGGGGTTGGGGTGCTGCCGCCGCAGCCGGTGCCGGCCGTGCGGCGGCCGTGGTCCGGCCGAACATCTTTTCGTTGACGTCGGCCGCCATCGCGTTGATGCGGGAGATGATGCCGCCGGCGTCCTCGCTCTGCTCGAAGAAACTCATGGTGGGCTTGGCGCCGGCCACATCCACCATCTTGGCGTCCAGGCTGATGCTGTTGCCGAGGACCGTGAGGCTTCCGAAGAGCACGAAGTCGGCCGCAAGTTTCCGGCCGAGCTCCCGGCCGGCGGCTTCCGTCAGCGGGCCGAGAGGAGCGGGGAGCGCCTTCTCGACCGCCTGGCGGTTGAGCACCTCGACCTCGCCCTCCTTGGTCAGGCGCGTGCTCAGCATGTCGTAGACGCCGTCCCGCAGAAAGCTCATGTCCTTTTCAGCGTTGACCTTGAAAGGCACGATGGCCACTGTTTTCGCTGCCGCGAAAACAGATGTTGAAAGAGCAACCAGCAATACAGACAGAACTGCGGATTTGAGCTTTTTCATGTGATCTCCAACCAAAGTGTTAAGTATGCGATCAAACATTTTCAAACTGTCCTAACTCCCAAGTAGCTTCCGGAGCAGTTCATTCACCGCCTTCGGATTCGCCTGGCCGCGGGTGGCTTTCATGACCTCGCCGACGAAGAACCCCATGAGCTTGGTCTTGCCGCCCCGGTAGGACTCGACCTCTTTGGGGTTGCCGGCGAGGACGTTTTGGATGACCGTCTCGATGGCGCCGGTGTCGCTGATCTGGGAGAGCCCCTTTTCGGCGACGATGTCCCGGGCGGATTTGCCGGAGGCGGCCATCTCGTCGAACACGGTCTTGGCGGTCTTGGCGCTGATGGCGCCGGTTTCGACCAGCTGGAGCAGGCCCGCCAGGGCTGCGGCCGGTATGGGCGCCTGCCCGATGGAGACCCCCTGCGCATTGAGCAGCGCAAGGAGTGCGCCCATGATCCAGTTGCTGACCGGCTTCGGGTGGGGGAACGTCTGCAGGCAGGCCTCGAAATAGTCGGCCAACCCCCGGTCCGAGGTCAAAATACCGGCGTCGTAAGCCGGCAGCCCGTGCTGCGCGACGAAACGGGCCTTGCGGGCTTCGGGCAGCTCGGGCAGAGAGCGACGCACGCGCTCGATCCACTCCTCGTCGATCACCAGGGGCAGCAGATCGGGGTCCGGGAAATACCGGTAGTCGTGGGCCTCCTCTTTGCCGCGCATGGAGAAGGTCTGGTTCCGGTCCGCATCCCAGAGCCGGGTCTCCTGGGTGACGGTGCTGCCGTCGAGCAGGAGCTCCTTCTGGCGGCTGATCTCGTAGTCGATGGCCTTTTCGACGAACCGGAAGGAGTTCAGGTTTTTGAGCTCCGCCCGCGTGCCCAACGCCGTAGCCCCCCGGGGCCGGATCGATACGTTGGCGTCGCAGCGGAAGCTGCCCTCCTCGAGGTTGCCGTCGCAGATCCCCAGGTAGCGCACGATGGCGCGCAGCTGCCTCAGGTAGGCGCCGGCCGCCTCGGCGGAGCCGATGTCCGGCTCGGTCACGATCTCGATCAGGGGCACACCGGCCCGGTTCAAATCGACCATGCTGACCGGCCGGTGCGGATCGTGGTTCAGCTTGCCGGCGTCCTCCTCCATGTGGATGCGCCGGATGCGGATGCGCTGCCGCGTTCCGCCGACCTCGATCTCGACCTCGCCGTGCTCGGCGACGGGCAGTTCGTATTGGGAGATCTGGTAGCCCTTGGGCAGGTCGGGGTAGAAGTAGTTCTTGCGCGCGAAGCGGCTCGTGCGGGCGATGGTGCAGCCGGTGGCGAGCGCCATGCGCAGGGCGTAGTCCACCACGGTCCGGTTGAGCACGGGCAGCACCCCCGGCATGCCCAGGCAGACCGGGCAGATGTGGGTGTTGGGCGGCGCACCGAACTCAGCCGAGCAGGCGCAGAAAATCTTGGTGCGGGTCTTGAGCTGGGCGTGAACCTCAAGACCGATGACGGGTTCAAATTCCATTCACTCTCCCATCAGCTATCTGAAATCACTTTTAACTACGAAATGCGCGGAATACGCGAAAGTGCTTGATGAACGAACCGCTCGTGTTCAAGTTTCGGGTAATGGCCAAAGATAACCAATAGACCTAACTGTTTGCCCGTTGCTTTTAGATAGTTGATTGTCTGAGCTCGTTGCTCGTCCGCCAACTGCTTAACAGCCTTTATTTCAACGATGATTTCATCAAAACAAAGGAAATCCGCTTCGTAGGTCTGTTTTAACTCTCGCCCCTTATAATCAAGTCTAAGCCGAGGTCTTTCGATAAATGGAATACCTTGCTGCGCGAACTCGATGGCAAGACATTCCTGGTACACGGCCTCCAGAAAACCGCTTCCCTTCTCTTTGTACACCTCAAAACAGCCCCCGACGATCTTGTAGCTTTTGTCCTTAAACAGTAGCGTGGTTTCCCTTTTGGCGCCTTCCGCGTATTTCGTAGTTCCCTCTTCCCCATCCATCATAACCCCCTGAGTAGTTAACCTTTAACATTATTTTTAAGTGTCAACAACGATTTACCCCAAGGCTGCCTCATTCCTCTATCTCGAACGGCTCGAAGGGCTCTGACGGCGCATACCACTTGAAGAAATGGTTCATGATGAACTTGACGGTCTGCTTGTTCACGTGGAAATTCTCCCGGCCTTCCTCGAAATAGGTCTTCCCGGTGAGGGGCTGGTAGATCGTCGCCATTTCAAAGGCCGGGAAATAGAAGACGTTCGGATGCCGTGCAACGAATTCGTCGGCGGCCGCGCGCAAGGTCGCCTTGGAGTTGCAGCTGGCGCTGATGACGTCCGCATCCGTGCGGAAGGTGGCCCAGAGGTTCACCGGGGAGACGGTCACGATGATGCGGCAGGCCGGGTTGTGGTGGGCCATGATG
>JBFYWS010000283.1:0-9441 GCA_041310935.1 Desulfobacteraceae bacterium
GCATCAAGCACCGCTTCCTGCAGGTGAGCCGCAGCCGGCGGGCCATCGGCACGATCACGGTCAGCGTCAACTCCTTTGTGCCCAAGCCGTTCACGCCGTTCCAGTGGGCGGCGATGGCGGAGATTGCGACCCTCAAGGCGCGGATCAAAAAGATCAAGGCCGAGCTCAACCGGGTGCCCAACGTGCGCGTGCACTCCGACATCCCGCGCTGGGCCTTTGTCCAGGCGCTGCTCGCGCGCGGCGACCGCCGTGTCGCAGAGATCCTCGCCCGCGTCCACACCCTGTCCGGCAACTGGGCCCAGGCCCTCAAGAGCGTGGCCGTCAACCCGGACTTCTACGTGGGCCGCGAGCGGGACCTGGACGAGACCCTGCCCTGGGATTTCATCGACCACGGCGTCACCAAGGCCTTTCTCAAACAGGACTACCAGCGGGCGCTGGACGGCCGCCCGGGCGTTACCTGCCACGTGGAATCCTGCCGGTTGTGCGGGGCCTGCAAGGACGAGCCGCCCGGCGCGGATTCCGGCCCGAAAAATTCCGACCCGAAAACCTTGCATTCCGAACATGGACTTGATAAGGGTGTTGACCGTTAAGCGCGACATTATCTTTTTGAACATTCGAATTTGTTTCGTGCTTCGGATTTCGAATTTGGTCTCGGCTTTTCCGGGTTAAGATGCTGGCGTTGCGCTCGGCTCTTTCATCGGCCATGCGCCCCGGGCGGCAGCCTGGAGGATAGTTGACCATGCTCGAAGGAATCCTGTTCATGACGGCGTTGGGGGCAGCGTGCGGAATTGTGCTGGGCATTGCCGCCCGCGTTTTTTACGTGTACGAGGATCCGCGTATTGCCCAGGTCGAAGCCTGCTTTGCCGGGGCCAACTGCGGCGGCTGCGGGTTCACCGGCTGCTCCGCGGCAGCGGGGGCCGTTGTGGCCGGCAAGGCCAAATCCAACGTGTGCGTCGTGGGCGGGCTCGAGTCGGCTCAGAACGCCGCCGCCGTCATGGGGGTGGAGGTCGGTGCCGCGGAGCCCCCCAAGTCCTACAATCCCTGCACCGGCGGTCTTCGGGCCGAAAACAAGTTCGTCTACCTCGGGGTCAGAACTTGCCAGGCCGAGGCCGCGATGATGGGCGGCAAGCGGGTCTGCGGGGTCGGGTGCATCGGCCACGGCGACTGCGTGAGGGCCTGCATGTTCAACGCGATCACCATGGGCCGGGAGGGGTTTCCGGTGGTGGACGAGGAGAAATGCGTGGGCTGCGGGGTCTGCGCCCAGGTCTGCCCCAAGAACCTGCTCAAGGTCCGCACCCCCTCCGAGCGGCTGCTGCACTTCAACCAGTCGGACGACTGCCTGGCGCCCTGCCGGCAGACCTGCCCCGCGGAAATCGACATTCCCCGGTACATTCACCTGATCCGCAAGGGCGACTATGCGGGTGCCGTGAACACCATCCGCGAGCGCAACCCGCTGCTCTTGGCCTGCGGTCGGGTCTGCCCGCACCCCTGCGAGGTCAACTGCCGCCGCGGCGTCGGGGACGAGCCGGTCTCGATCAACCAGTTGAAGCGCTTCGCGGCCGACTACGAAATGACCTCCGGCAAGCACCTACCCATCCGGAAAGCGGCTGACACTGGCAAGCGCATCGCCGTCGTCGGCGGCGGACCCGCCGGCCTCACCTGCGCCTATTTCCTGCGCCGCCTCGGCCACAGCGTGACCATCTTCGAGGCCATGCCGAAGCTGGGCGGCATGCTGCGCTACGGGATCCCCGAGTACCGCCTGCCCAAGGACGTTCTGGATTGGGAAATCCAGGGGATTCTGAACCTGGGCATCGAAACCCGCACCGGCGTCACTTTCGGCAAGGACGTCGACGTCCAGCGTCTTCAGGAGGAGGGCTTCGATGCCATCTTTTTGGGCATCGGCGCCTGGAAGGATTCCAGGATGCGGGTGCCCGGCGAGGAGTTCAAGGGCTGCTATACCGGAATCGATTTTCTCTCGCGGCTGGCCTCCGGCGAGCAGATGGACATCCGGCCCGTGGCGGCCGTCATCGGCGGCGGCAACACGGCCATCGACTGCGTGCGCAACCTGATCCGGCTGGGGGCCCAAAAAGTGTACCTGGTCTACCGGCGCACCCGCAAGGAGATGCCTGCCAACGAGGTGGAAATCGAAGCGGCCGAGGCCGAGGGCGCTGAGTACATGTTTCTGTGTGCACCGGTGCGCGTGCGGGCCGACGCGCACGGTGGCGTCACTCACCTCGAATACCTGCGCATGGAACTGGGAGAGCCCGACGCCAGCGGCCGGCGGCGTCCGGTGCCGGTGGAAGGCTCCGAGACCCTGCTGGCCGCCGACATGGTGATATCCGCCATCGGCCAGGCGCCGGACGTGTCGTTTACGGCATCGGGCAAGGCTCCGCTGAACGAGCTTAAAACCACCCGCTGGAGCACCATCGACGTCGACCCGGCCACCCTGCATACGAACATCCCCTACCTGTTCGCAGCCGGCGACGGCGCCACCGGACCGGCGCTCGTGGTGGACGCCATCGGCGGCGGAAGACGGGCCGCGCGCTCCATCCACCAGTTCGTCACGGGGCAACCTGTCGCTGCCGACGACAAGGAACTCATCAAGAACCTGATCCCGGAGACGCTGTTTACGCAGGTGGCCGGCATCGTCCGCAGCCCGCGTGCCGAGATGGTCGAACTACCGGTGGCCGAACGCATCTGCTCGTTTGTCGAGGTGGACCAGGTGCTGACCGAGGCGGCCGCTCGCAGCGAAAGCGAACGCTGCCTGTACTGTTGTCTGACCTGTTACAATGCCGATGCGCCAAGGGCGCCCGCGCCCGAATCCAGGGAACGCGTAGCCGTGTAGACGTGCGATCGAGAGGGGCTGCCGGGCGGACCCGGCGGAGTGGAAAAACCGTTGAAAGTCGGCAGGCAGTGTGGTCGTTGGCTGTTGGCTGTGTGAGGCCTTTAACCCAGGTGAGGGCGCGGATCCATGATGTTTTCCCGAAGTGAACTGAAACTGGTCCTTGTTTTGGCCGTCGTTCTGCTGGTGATCGCCGCGGTGAGCTACGCGGCCTTTCCTTCCAAACCTCCAAAGCAACCCATCCGGGCCGCATTTCCTACGGTGGCCGGCAAGGTCATTTTCGATCACAGCCGCCACTTGAAGGATACGGGCTACGGGCTGGCCTGCGGAGAATGCCATCACACCCTCCAGCCGGATGAGTACAGTCAGGCCGGCTCCTGCACGGAGTGCCATGACCCCGCCGAAGGCGATGCGGACATGCCCAAACGATCCGATGCCATCCACCAGCAGTGCATCGGCTGCCACCAGACCTATGGCGGCGGCCCTGTGGAGTGCGCCCAGTGCCATATCATGCAATGACGCGGTGTCTCTCACGGTCATACTGAAGGATACGATATGCTGAAAAAACCCGTCCCTGGTCACGGCAAACCCTGCCTGGAATACGCCCGGACAACCGGCCGGCTCGAGCCGGTGCACGTCCCCCCCGCGGGTTCGGTCACGCTCCTTCACCGGCGGCCCGCCGAGCACAAAGCCCTTCCGGCGCTGAAGGTGGGGGATGCGGTGAAAAGCGGACAGAAGATAACGCTTTACGACGATGCGACCGGTTACGTCACGGCCCCGGTCACGGGCGCCATTGCGTCGCTTTCGCCCTTTGAAGGGAATTTCGGCCGCCACTACACGGCCATCACCATTTCCGTCGACCCGCAGGATGTCCCCGACGAGCAGTTTGCGGCCGCCCGCAGCGAGGCCACCCTCTCCACCGCATCGGCTTTTCTGGCGGCCGCCCCCGGTCTGCCGCCCCTGCAGGATTTGGGCAACGCCGATCGACCGGTCAAAACGCTGGTGGTCTGCGGCATCGATGACGATCTGCTGGTGTTTACCCAACAGCACGTGCTGCGTGCGCGCGGCCACGACATCGAAAAAGGCATTCATCTGCTCAAGGAGATGGCCGGCTTCGAGGACGTCGTCATCCTCACGCCTCGTGAGGCCGTCCAAGGCTACGGTCACATCGGCGGGCGGGTGATGGGAGTGGCCACCACCTATCCCCACATGCTGCCGGAGCTGGTCATGGCCGAGGTGTTCGGGCGGGTCGTGCCGGCCGGGCGCACCTGCGTGGATCTGGGCTTCTGCTTCATGCGGGCCGAGGCCGTGGCCTCCATCGGCGCGGCGTTCGACACCGGCCGCATCCCCGTCACCAAGATGCTGACCGTCATTGCCAAGGATGGCGTCGGCCGACTGGTGGAAACGACCGTCGGCACCCCCATCGACGTCGTTCTCAACCATTTCGGCATTGCGCTCGAGGAAGGCGACCGCCTCGTGCTGGGGGGCCCGATGCGAGGCACTGCCGCATATTCACCCGGGCAGCCGGTTCGGCCCGACACCGATGCCGTCATGGTGATGGATGCGGCCCGCGCGGCCGATGTTTCCGACTACCCCTGCATCAACTGCGGGGATTGCGTCAGGGTCTGCCCCGCCCGGATCCAGGTCAACCTCCTCGTCTGTTATCTCGAGGCCGGCAAGTACCAAGTCGCCGAGGAGGCCTACGACCTGCTATCGTGCGTCGAGTGCGGCCTGTGCAGCTATGTCTGTGTGTCTAAGATCCCGATCCTGCAATACATCACCCTGGCCAAATACGAGCTGACGCGAACTCGACAGGCGGAGGGCACGAATGCCTAACCAAAAGAAGCTGATCGTTTCCCATGCACCGTTTTGGCACAACGGCAGCCGTGTGACCGACCGCAGCCGACAGTTGCTGCTGGGTGCGGCTCCGGCAGCCCTGTTCGGGATATACCAATTCGGCGGCCCCGCTCTCGGGGTCCTGGCGCTGGCTATGGCGTCGGCCGTGCTGTGGGAGTTCGCCTTCACCCGCGTCGCCCGACGACCGACATCGGTCGGGGACGGCACTGCGGCCGTGATCGGGCTCCTTTTCGGCATGTTGCTCCCGGCCTCCGCCGCCTGGTGGGTCGTTGTCACCGGCACCTTCATCGCCATCGTGGTGGGACGGCAGATCTATGGCGGCATCGGGGCCAACCCCTTCAACCCGGTGGCGGTGGCTATCGCCATCCTGATGCTGTCGTGGCAGCGGCAGATGGACTTCGACATCGCCCTCGTCAACTTTCCCTTCGACTTCCCCGCGCTTTATCCGCTGAGCGCCGTGAAGGCCTTCGGCACCCAAGCCATCCAGCACATCAGCATGGCCGACCTGGTGCTGGGCCGGCAGATCGGCGGAATCGGGACGACCTTCGGGCTCGGCCTGATATTCGGCGGGGTCTACCTGATGCTGCGCGGCGTCATCCGCTGGGAGATATCCGTGAGCTTTCTGGCCGGTGTCGCGGTGACGGCATTCCTTTTCAACCTGGCGCACCCGGCCAAGTACGCGCCGGCCGGTTTTCATCTACTCACGGGCTTCACCCTGATCGGGGCCTTTTTTCTCGCCACCGAAGACTCCTCCTCGCCGGTCAATTTCATCCCCATGTTGATCTACGGTGCGGTCGGCGGAATCATCACGGTCTTGATCCGCAACATCGGAGCATTCCCGGATGGGGTGGTATATGCGGTGCTGGTCATCAACCTCATCCAGCCGCTCCTGGACAAGATCAGGCCCAAAGCCCTTGGAAAGGTCGCGTGACGTATGCGTGAAATGATCAAAATGGTGGTGGTGCTGACGATCATCAGCCTCGCATCCGGAGGATTACTTGCAGCCCTGCGCGACGGCACCCAGGAGCGCATCGACAACCAGGTGCTGGAGTTCGTCAAGGGGCCGGCGGTTCGCGATATCCTCAAAGCGGCCGCGAACGACCCGATCGCCAGCCGGTTCCAAATCAAAGACGGCGAGGTGCTGCGGACCTTCTTCGTCGCGGTAATCGACGGGAAGCCGCGCGGGGTCGCCTTGGAGTCCTCCGGGAAGGGCTACGGCGGCGATGTCGGCCTGATGGTCGGCATCGACGTAGCGGACAACAAGATCCTGGGCGTCGGGGTCACCACCATGTCCGAAACACCCGGTCTGGGGGCCAGGGCCAAGAGCGACCCCAAGTTTGTGGCCCAGTTCAAAGGCCGGCCCATGAGGGACCCCGTCAAGGTCACCCAGGACGGGGGACCCATCAACGCCATCAGCGGCGCCACGATCACCTCCCGCGCGGTCAGCTCCGGAGTGGCGGATGCGCTGGCCCTATATGAGCGGCTGAAGCCTCAGATCAACGACAAAATGAAAGACGTCAAAACCAAGTAGGAAGGCGCCATGGCAAAATCACTCACCCAGGAATTCACCAAGGGCCTTTGGGCGGAAATCCCGCCGTTCCGTCTGGTCCTGGGCCTGTGTCCCACGCTGGCCGTGTCCAACACATTTGAAAACGGCATCGGCATGGGCATCGCCGTCACATTCGTCCTGGTTTTTTCGAACATCCTGATTTCGGCCCTGCGCAAAATAATCCCGGCCAAGGTCCGCATCGCCGCCTTCATCATCGTGATTGCCACCTTCGTCACCGTGGTGGAGCTGCTCATGCAGGCTTACACTTACGCGCTGTTCCTGCAGCTGGGCATCTTCATTCCGTTGATCGTCGTCAATTGCATCCTGCTCGGGCGGGCCGAGGCGTTCGCCAGCAAGAACGGGATCATACGCTCAACGCTCGACGGCCTTGGAATGGGCATCGGATACACCTTGGCCCTGGGGGCTCTGGCGGCCTTCCGACAGATCCTG
Organism: Desulfobacteraceae bacterium; assembly: GCA_041310935.1. GTDB lineage: Bacteria > Desulfobacterota > Desulfobacteria > Desulfobacterales > SpSt-501 > SpSt-501. The sequence goes on from JBFYWS010000283.1 coordinate 6,699, forward strand.
GGAACGGGAGCCATCACGTTCTACCAAACCCCGATCCAGTTATTCGGCCCTTCCTTCGAACCGTTCACTTTCATGGTACAGGCGCCGGGAGCGTTCATATGCTTAGGGTTGATGCTGGCCGCAATGAACATCCTGGGGAAAAATAGGAGCTGACAATGGGCGACTTAGTGGTGTTGGTGATCAGCTGTATCCTCATCAAGAACATCCTGCTGGCACAATACCTCGGGAACTGCCCGTTTCTGGGCACCTCGAAAAAGATGGAAACCGCCGTCGGTATGGCCATGGCGGTGGTTTTCGTCCTCGTGCTGGCCGGCATCATCACCTGGGTCGTCGAGCGGTTCGTGCTCATCCCCTTCGACCTGACCTATCTGCGCACCATCGCTTTCATCCTCGTGATCGCAGCCCTGGTGCAGTTCGTCGAGATGTTCCTCAAGAAGAGCATCCCGGCCCTCTACACCGGGCTGGGCATCTTCCTGCCCCTGATCACCACCAACTGCGCCGTGCTGGGTGTGTGCCTGATCAACATCAAGGAGGAGTACAATTTCCTGGAAATGCTGGTGGTCTCGTTCAGCTATGCCGCTGGCTTCGGGCTGGCGCTGGTCCTCTTCGCGGGCGTACGCGAGCGCATCCTGCTTGCCCGCACGCCCCAGCCCTTCCAGGACACCGCCATCGGCCTGGTCACGGCCGGCATGCTCTCGCTCACCTTCTTCGCCTTCAAGGGCTGGGTTTAGAAAAGGGCGCTGCGCGCCCTTTTCTATTATTCAATAAAAACGCCGCGTAGTGCGGCTTTTTTATTTTGCTTTTGCTTTGAGCTTTCAGTCTTCAGCCTTCAGTCTATCTACCTGGGTTACCGCCTTTCTATATCATATACCGCTTGGGACACGTCCGGCACGGCAGGTCCGGGGCACCGCCGGCCAGGCCGTCCCGGAAGCGGCGGAAGGCGGCGCTTTCCCAGATTTCGAGTGGGTCCGTCGCGTTGACGTTGCCGAACACCCGGTGGTCGGGATCGAGGCGGTCGACGGGCACGTTTACGTAAACGCAGGGAGAGACCGACCCGTCGGCGGCGACGTAAAGGGAGCGGGCGATGTTTTCCCGGCACTCCGTGCCGGATGCGTCGGGCCGGGGCAGCGACCAGTGGAAGGCCACCCCCAGGCGTTGCGCCTCGGCCTCGGCTTCGGACAGAACCGCCGCGGCCCGGGCGAGCTTCTCGGCTTCATGGGGCCTGAACGCATCGTCCTCGAAACCGGGCTCGACAATGGTGCCCAGGGTGCTGACGACGGCGGCGTGCACCCCCAGGCGGTGCGCCAGCCCGGGCAGGCCGCGCACCGCCTGCATGTCGGAGGCCAGCATCAGGTAGGCGCAATGAATTTCCAGGTGCACGGCCACGGCCGCGCGGCGCACGCCCTGAAGCAGGCCGATGGCCGCGCACACCCGGTCGAAATCCACGCCATGGCGCGCGGCGTTGCTCTCCGCATCGCTGCCGGCGAGCGAAAAGGCCACGATGTCGATCCCGCTCTCGACAAGCTTCCGGGCGATCTCCATGTTCATGCACAGCCCGCAGGTGGTGGTGGACACGGCACAGCCGGCCTTGCGCGCCAGGGCGGCCATGTCGAAAAAGCCGGGATGCAGCAGCGGCTCGCCCCAGCCCTGCAGGTGCACGCGGCTTGCTTTGCGCATCAGTGGCCACAGCCGCTCGAAGGTGCCCATGTCCATGTCGCGCGCCAGCCACTGCTCGCGCCGGGTGGTGTGGGGGCAGTAGCCGCAGCGTCCCGGGCAGCGGGAGGTGACCTCCACCTGGATGCAATCCAGCATCCGGCGGACACCGAGGAACGCCTCGCGGATGGTCTCCCAGAACCCCGGCTGCCTGAATTCTCCACCCGCAGTGCTCTTCATGGCAAATTTCTCCCTTGTCAGCCGCCGAAAAGACGCCGAAGCCGTCGAAACAGTTTAGGCGCCGCCGGCTCCCAGCTCACCTGCACATACGGCAGAAATGGCGCAGCTCCCCACTTGCGCTTGAAAAAGCCAACCCCCGCATTGACCCCCAGTCCTAAATTCATGTGCGCCTGCCCGCGCTCACGCGCCTCCGCCAGCAGCGCGGCGAGCAGCAGGTCCGTGCTCCCCGGCGGCGCCAGCCCGGGGCGACGAAAGCAGAACATGTAGAAGGCGGTGTGCAGGGAACCGAATTCCCCCATGCTGAATGCCGCCAGGCGGCCGTCCGACAGGCGCGCCGAGAGCATCAGGCTGCCGGAAGAGATTTCGAGGTAGCGCGGCAGCTGCCGGAAGATGTGCCGCGTGCCGGGCGCCAGGTGCCGGCCGTCGAGATAGTGTTGAATCAAGGCCATATGCTCGCCGCCGCAGGTTCTATCGCGCGTGATGGCAAGTTCGCGCCCCGCGCGCCGCAGGAGGTTGCGGAGCTTCTGGACCGGCGGCGGGTGCGGCACCGGCACGGACATGTAGCCATCCTGCACCAACGGAGATTTTTCCGGTGCCTGCGGCGGCCGCACCGGCCCGATGACCGTTATCCGGCGCAGGCCGGGGAGTTTAAGCGCCTGGTCCACGGCAGCGATCATGGCGCCGGTATCCCGGGGATCGTGCAGGGGGTAGCCCACAAGCACGAACTCGCCCCCGGACGCGTATCCCACGCAGCTGCCCACGCGCTGCGGTTGCGAGCCCGCCACGGCGCAGACGTAGGGCACCACCTGCTCGGGGACGGCGGCCGCGGCGGTCACACCGGCCATGCGAT
>JBFYWS010000079.1:0-2638 GCA_041310935.1 Desulfobacteraceae bacterium
TGTTGGATTGGGCCAGGCCGGCCAGGTCCAGCGGGCCGCCGGGCCCCCGGGACGCCACCATCGCCACCAGCGGGTAGCACAACGACTGCGAGGCCGCCTGCACGGCGAGGGGGATGAAGAAACGGGTGAGCCGCCAGGCGTCGGGGACGGTCGGCTCTTCCGGGTCGTACTTCTGTATGCTCATTCGTTGCTGCTGATTTAAGGTGGCGAGATTTCAGGGTTCGGGGTTCAGGAAAGAACCAGTTGCCGGGGTCTGATCGCCGGCGGCCCCAATCGTCCATGCGGGAGAATGGACAGAACCATGGCATCTCCCCTCGTTGATTGCCTGAACCCTGAACCCCGCTACCTGAGTGGTTAGCATTCGTCGAAGTCGCCCACCAGCCGGACTTCCCGCTCCAGCCGCACTCCGAAGCGCTCGAACACGCGCTGCTCGATGCACCGGATCAGCCGGTGGACATCCGTCGCCGTGGCGCCGGCGACATTCAAAATGAAGCCGGCATGCCGGCGACTCACCTCCGCGCCGCCGATGCGCTCGCCCTTGAGGCCGGCCGCCTCGATGAGGGCCCCGGCGTAATAGCCGGGCGGGCGTTTGAACACGCTGCCGCAAGAGGGGAATTCCAGCGGCTGCTTCTGCGCGCGCAGGGCGAGGATCTCGTTCATGCGGGTCGTAAGCGCCTGGGGGTTTTGCGGCTGAAACCGGAAGCGGGCCGAGGTGATGACGACCCGGTCGAGTTGCGGCGCACACCGGTAGCCGAAGTCTACGTCGTGGCGCTGAACGGTCAACGGCGAACCATCGGGCAGGCAACCGGCGACTTCAACGGTTAACGCTTCGATCTCGCGGCCGAAGGCGCCGGCGTTCATGCGCAGAGCGCCGCCGATTCCGCCGGGGATCCCCGCCATGAGTTCCATCCCGCCCATGCCCCGTTCCACGGCGTCGCGGATCAGATCCATCCAGAGGGTGCCCGCCCGGACGGCGGCCTCATCTTCGTGAAACTCCCACCCGCTGAAATTTTCACCCAGGTACAAGGTGACGCCCTGCCAGCCCCGGTCGGAGACCAGCAGGTTGGACCCCCGGCCCAGGATGAACAGCGGCACGCCTGCCGCGTGGACGGCCGCGAGCACGTGTCGGACCCCTTCCTCCGAGCGCGGGGCCGCCCAGACGGCCGTCGGGCCGCCGATGCGGTAGGACGTGCAGGGGCCGAGCGGCTTGTCCGTCTCGACCGCGACCTGTGCGATCGAGGACAAGTGCGCCGCCAAGTCCCGCAACTCAGGGGGCATGGAGATCCGCTTCATTCCGCTTCCACCCGCAGGCGCACTCTGTCAACCGGCGCGGCGAGTGCGGGTGAGGTCCCCGCCATGCGCCGGCCCGACATCATCCCATACCCCTGCGCGAGGGGTGGAGACAGGCGGTTCGACATGGCGATCAACGACGACGTCATGGCCGCATCATAAACCACATCAGACGTGGAAAAGCAATTTAACAGGCGGTTTTCTGCGGGGCATGCCGCGGGACGCGGAGGTGGGAAACCGCAGATGGCTCTGCCGGAGCGCGCCTGCACCGGGTGCGACAAGCCATTCAAGCTGCCGCAGGATTCGGCCGATATCCATGATTGAACGGCGGAGGAATTTCTGGGGAATGTCGCAAGGATTGAACCGTGAGGGGGAAAACGACCATGGAAGCCGAAGAATTTCTGAACGTCATCAACGAGTGCGATGTCCTGCGGGAGGACATCGACGACATTCGGGGGCGGGTTGCGCTGACCAAGACCGAGGGGGGTAAACTCGCCCAGGCCACTGAGCATGTCGACAAGGCCAAATCCATCCTGACAGACCTTTTTCCGACCATCCGGTCGCTGGACGAAGAGGTGCGGGAAGATCTCTCAGAGGAGTTGAGCGAGACCGACTAGTCTCGTGTCCCGGAAATATTTTACAGCTAGATATTCGAATTTCGGGTTTCCATCCAGACGCTTCAGCCCCGCTCTCGCGCAGTGGTTGACAGCCGGCCCCGCGGGTTCTAAACTACCTTTCGCCCGGACCCACCGCCGCGGCCTTCGAGCCCGGCTCACAACCCCATGCGAAAGGACCTTGTCATGACCTCCCGTTTGACGCGCTCGCTCCTGTTGGGCCTGCTCCTGGCGGCGGGTGGATGCTCATCCGGCGTTTCCGGCTGGCGCTATTTTCACGGGGATCTGCCGGGTGAGGGCTTCCGCAATGTGAAGAGCGGCTTCGCGATTTCCCCCGCCTGGATCTCCGAGTCGCTGCGGATCGTCAGCTCTTCCCCCGTGATCGGCCGGGACGAACAGGGCCTGGAGGTGCTTTACGTCGGCACGGTCGACGCCCAACTCGTGGCCGTGGAGGCCGTGGGGGGCAGGGTCCTGTGGAAGCTCAGTCTGGACGGCCCGTCCGAAAAGGCACGGGTGACCTCCGCGCCGGCGCTCGGTCCGGACGGGGGCATCATCATCGCCGCCACCCGGGAGCTCGACGGCGGCCGGCTGCAGACGACGCTGCACAAGGCCGACCCGCAGGGCCACCTGCGCTGGTCATACGCCTTGCCGGATCAGGGTTTTTCCACCGGCTCCCCGAAGGTGTTCGTGCACGACCGGCAGACCCTGGTGGTGGCCGCGGCGGCGGTGCTCGC
>JBFYWS010000295.1:0-5323 GCA_041310935.1 Desulfobacteraceae bacterium
CAAGCCAAGGCGGCCAAGGATATGGGCATCACCGCCTATACGGGGTACGGCATGTCGGAAACCTGCCCGATCATCAGCCTCTCCGTTCCCCAAAAGCACATGGCGGACTGGGATGACGACCGCCTCCTGGAGGTCGTGATCAAAACCGGCCTTCCCATTCCCCTGGTGGAGTTCGAGGTGGTGGACGCCTACGACAAGCCGCTTCCCCATGACGGCATGTCCGCGGGCGAGGTGGTCTTCCGGACGCCGTGGCTGACCAAAAGCTATTTCAAAGCGCCGGACAAGTCCAGGGATCTCTGGCAGAACGGATGGCTCCACAGCGGCGACGTCGGCCACATCAACGAGGACGGGTATCTCCAGATCACCGACCGCGTCAAGGATGTGATCAAGAGCGGCGGGGAGTGGGTCTCCTCGCTGGATCTGGAAAACCTGCTGAGCCAGCACGAGGCGGTGCTGGAATCGGCCGCCATCGGCGTGCCCGACGAGAAGTGGGGCGAGCGGCCCATGATGATCGTGGTGGTGAAGCCCGATTTTGTCGGCAAAATCACCGCAGATGACCTCAAGCAGCATATGAAGCAGGCGGCCCGGGACGGGAAGCTGCCCAAATACGGCGTCCCCGACCGATATGAGTTCGTGGATGAAATCGCCAAGACGAGCGTGGGCAAGCTGGACAAGAAGCTGATACGCCAGGTCTACCGATAAACCTGATCCGGCTCTCCGTCGGGAGGTGCTGCAAATCAACGACATGAAATGAGAGGAAAGACAATCATGGCAATCCAGAAGGTATGCGTGTTGGGCGCGGGCATCATGGGCGCCGGAATTGCGCAAATCGCGGCCCATGCAGGCTTCACGGTGACCCTGCGGGACATTGAAGACCGTTTTGTGGACAAGGGGATGGGCACCATCGCCAACAATCTCGACCGGGCCGTCGCCAAGGGAAAAATGGAGAAGGTGGCGGCCGGGCAGATCATGGGCCGCATCACGGGGGTGACCGATCTCAAAGCGGCGGTCACGGACGCGGACCTGGTGATTGAGGCCATCATCGAGATCATGGACCTCAAGAAAACGGTCTTCAAGGAACTCGACGCGCTCTGCAAGCCAGAGACGATCCTGGCGTCGAACACTTCCGGGCTCTCCATCACCGAGATGGCATCCGCCACCGCGCGCCCGGACAGGGTGATCGGCATGCATTTTTTCAACCCCGTACCGGTGATGAAGCTGGTTGAGCTGATCAAGGGGTTCACCACCAGCGATGCCATTCTTGCCGTTGCCCGGGAGTTCGTCGAAAAAATAGGCAAAACGGCCATTGAAGTCAAGGAGGCGCCGGGTTTTGCCGTCAACCGCATTCTCTGCCCCATGATCAACGAGGCCATCTTCGTCCTGTCCGAGGGCGTCGCGTCGGCCGGGGACATCGACCGCGCCATGACCCTGGGCGCCAACCATCCCATCGGACCCCTCGCCCTGGCCGATATGGTGGGGCTTGACACCATGCTCCATGTTCTGGAGGGGTTTCATGCGGAGCTGGGGGAGGACAAGTACCGGCCGGCCCCCCTCCTACGGAAAATGGTCCGGGCCGGGTACTTCGGGCGAAAAAGCGGCAGGGGCTTCTACGATTACACGGATAAATAGATGCATTTCATCCAATACCCATACTTAAAATTTCACTGAACGGAGAAAATCATGGCACAAGTTATTCTGGACAGAAGAGATGTGGATTTCATCCTTCACGAACAGCTGGAGGTTGAAAAGCTCTCGGAACACGAGAAATTCGAAGAGTTCACCCGGAAGACGGTGGACCTCATCGTGTCCGAGGCAAGGAACCTGGCCGTCAAGGAGATGCTCCCGGCCCTGAAGATCGGGGACGAGGAGGGCTGCACCTTCGACAAGGGCCAGGTCAGGGTCCCGGAAGCCTTCCATAAGATTCACCGCCTGTTTACGGAAGGCGGCTGGATCGCCATGTGCGACGCCCCCGAATGGGGGGGGCAGGGCATGCCCGCGACGGTGGCCCTGGCCGCGAAGAACTACTTCAACGGGGCCAACTTCCCCTGTACGTTGAATTACATCCTGAACCACGGGGCGGGGAAGCTGGTCGAGACCTTCGGTACGGATCAGCAGAAGAAGCTTTTCCTTAAAAAGATGTACACCGGCATGTGGGGCGGCACCATGCTCCTCACCGAGTCGGATGCCGGCTCGGATGTCGGGGCGCTCACCACCACGGCCGTTAAGAACGACGACGGGACCTATTCGATCACCGGCAGCAAGATCTTCATCTCCAGCGGCGAGAACGACCTTACGGAAAACATCATCCACCCCGTCCTGGCCCGTATCGAGGGCGCCCCGGTCGGCACGTCGGGCATCTCCCTCTTCCTGGTGCCCAAGATCCGGGTCAACGACGACGGCAGCCTCGGCGAGTTCAACGACGTGGTCTGCACCGGCATCGAGCACAAGATGGGCATCCACGGCAGCGCCACCTGCTCCCTGACCATGGGCGGCAAGGGGCAGTGCCGGGGGACCCTGCTGGGTGAGACCAACAAGGGCATGCGGGCCATGTTCGTCATGATGAACGAGGCGCGGCTGGACGTGGGGATGCAGTCCCTGGGATGCGCCTCCGCCTCCTTCATGAACGCCCTCAACTACGCCCGGGAGCGGGTCCAGGGAAGGCATCTGACGGCTGCAGGCAAGGACGCCCCGCCGGTGCCCATCATCCAGCACCCGGACGTCCGTCGCATGCTCCTGACCATGAAGTCCTGCACCGAGGGCATGCGGAGCATCGTATACTACACCGGCTACTGTGAGGACATGATCCGGATCAGCGGCGACGCCGCTGAAAAGGCCCGCTGGCAGGGGCTCATCGATGTACTGATCCCCATTACCAAGGGCTATGTCTCCGACCGGGCCTTCGACGTCTGCAACATGGGGGTCCAGATGTTCGGCGGATACGGCTACACCAAGGAATACCCCCAGGAACAGCTCCTGCGGGACTGCAAGATCACCCATATCTATGAAGGCACCAACGGCATCCAGGCCATGGACCTCTTGGGGAGGAAACTGGGCCTCAACCAGGGCCAGGCCTTCCGGGACCTTCTGGATGAGATGACCAAGACCGCCGCCGACGCCAAGGGGGTTCCGGGCGTGGAAGGGCTCGCAGCCGCCCTGGAGACCGTCATCGCCAGGCTGGAAGCGGTGGCGCTGCACATGGTGAAGACGGCCCGGTCCGAGAAGGTGCTGAACGCTTATGCCGCCGCCTACCCCTTCATGGAGGTCACGGGCGATACGGTCATGGCCTGGATGCTCCTGTGGCGGGCCGCCATCGCCGCCCGAAAACTGGCTGAGGGTGCCAAAAAAAAGGACGCCGCCTTCTATGAGGGGCAAATCATGAGCGCCCGCTTCTTTATCAATTCCCTCCTCCCGGTCACCCTGGGAAAAATGAGCGCCATCCTTGCAAACGAAGGCGCGGTCGTGGACATCTCCGAGGATGCCTTCGGAGGGAAGTAAGGTTACGGCCGCCACCCGCGGCCCATTGAACGATAAAGGAGATTCTCATGAAAGACGTTGTCATCGTTTCAGCCTGCCGGACGGCCATTGGCGCATTCGGCGGCGCCCTGAAAGACATGAACGCCGCAGCCATTGCCGCCGTCGCCATGAAAGCGGCGGTGAACAGGTCGGGCATCGACCCCGGCATCATCGATGACGTCCGGTTCGGATGCTGCCTCGAGCACCACGACACGCTGAACACCACCCGCGTGGCCGCGCTCCTGGCCGGGATCCCGGACAGCGTTACCGCCGTCACCGTCAACCGGGTATGCATCTCCGGCATGGAAGCGGTGCTCTCCGGCATGGCCCTGATCCAGGCCGGCATGGCCGATGTCATCCTCGCCGGCGGCGTCGAGCACATGTCCGGCGCGCCCTATGCCGTCCCCAATGCCCGCTGGGGGTGCCGACTGCAGGACCAGGTGTTTGTCGATGCCATGATTCACGCCCTGCACTGCGGGTCCCATCTCCTCCCCCTTGACGGCGGCGCCCCCGTCGACACCCGGGAGGCTCCGGCCAGCCTCTTTCTCGGAAAACCCTACATCATGGGCCATACGGCGGAGTTCGTGGCTCAGCATCTCAACATCAGCCGGGAGGAGATGGACGAGGTCGCCTTGAGAAGCCACAACAGCGCGGAGCGGGCCACCCTCGACGGATCCTTCAGGGAAGAGATCGTGCAGGTCGAGGTGCCCCAGCGGAAAAAAGACCCCGTCATCTTCGACAAGGACGAGCATTTCCGCCCCGGCATCACCCTGGAGCAGCTTCGGAAGCTGCCGCCGGCCTTCGTGCCCAAAACCGGAAAGGTCACCGCCGGAAATGCCAGCGGCCTCAACGACGGCGCTTCGGCCATGACCATCATGTCGGCGGAAAAGGCGCAGGAGCTGGGCCTCGTCCCCATCGCCCGGATCACGGCGGTCGGCAGAGGCGCATGCCACCCCGCGGTGATGGGGCTCTCCCCGGTGCCCGCGGTTAAGAATCTGCTGGACCGGAGCGGACTGGCGGTCGGCGATTTCGAACTCATCGAGGTCAATGAAGCCTTCGCGGCCCAGTACATCGGGTGCGAACGCGAGCTCGGCCTGAACCGGAAGATCACCAACGTCAACGGCTCGGGCATCGGCCTGGGGCACCCCGTGGGATCGACCGGGTCCCGGATCATGGTCACCCTGATCCACGCCATGAAGCAGCGGGGAAAAAGCCTGGGAATGGCCACCCTCTGCGGCGGCGGCGGGGTTTCCATGGCCTGCGCCATCGAGATGATCTAGCGCCCGCGCGGCGGAGGCCCGGGGCCGCGCCGTTCGGGCGTCATTTTCCGTGATCCTTCGGGTTCCCTGATATTTCAGGCAGCCGGCTGTTCCAGGACAGCCGGCTGTTTTGTTTGCCCAGCGCAGCGGGCAAACCCGGCCTGTCGCAAGAAAAAGGCGTCACCCCGACCAGGGGGAAGACAATTCGAATCGCAAGGGCGTTGCTGGCGACGGCAGGGTCTGAAGGAAGCGATAGGAAGTGAGCTGCACATAGCGCAAGCGAACCTGATACGGCGTTGCGGGTGGGAACAGGGGCCGTATACGAGGCCCGCACGGAAGGTTCTGTGAGAGGGCTGAGGTAAGCGTGATCAGCTCACCCCACCCCACCCTACTCGATTGGAGCGGCACCGCCCACAAAAAAACCTTTTAGACTCCCCACCGACAAAATCCGCACCGGAGCGCTTGACAAACTTCCTATCGTGCTAAAGATTAAGGCGCCTCACGGGTGGCGTCGGGATTTATTCCGCCGATGGATTTTCCGTTTCTTTTTT
>JBFYWS010000299.1:0-3664 GCA_041310935.1 Desulfobacteraceae bacterium
TGCGCGTGCCCTGACCTGCCCATTTGGCCCGCTCATCGACCGGTTTCCGACGAAGGGGGCGGTGCTGGATGTCGGCTGCGGCCACGGCCTGCTCATCAATCTCCTGGCCAGGGATCCGGCCCGTTGCGGCCTGAGGTTGGTCGGCATCGGCCACGATGCGGCCAAGATCGAGAGGGCGCGCCGCACCGCACCTTCCGGGGTCGAATTCTCCACCCTGGCATTAAATTCCTTCTCCGAGCCGGTCTTTGACGCGCTCTCCATCGTCGACGTGTTGTATACCGTCAAGCGGCAGGTCTGGGGTGAAATCCTGGGCGGCTGTTTCCGGGCCTTGCGGCCGGGCGGAAGGTTGATCGTCAAGGAAGTGGTCGACCGGCCGCGCTGGAAATACTGGGCGATCATGGCCCAGGAGATGCTCTCGGTGAGCCTGTTCGGGATCACCAAGGGGGAGCGCCCGCACTTCGAGGCGCCCGCAACCTACCGCCAGGCGATCGTCGCGGCCGGTTTCGGCATGGTCGAAGAACTGCCCCTGAAATCCGCGAATTGGATCAGCCACTATCTCTTCGTCGCCCAAAAGAGTTGACTATGTCAAATCTTTAAAATTGCACAGGTGTATGCCGCGCGCGGCGATCTCGGATCGGATCGCGGGGTTTGTCAGGGCCTGCAGCTCCTTTTCGTGACCGTATTGCCAGCGTTTCACATCCGGCTCGTTCGGCGTGAGTCCGGGATGACACATGAGCTCATACGCCCGGCCCGGCCGAAGGGCACGGAGCAGCCGCCGCAGACGGAGATCGTCCAGGCGGCCGCCGTCCTGAAACCCCACGAAGCGCAGCGGTCGGTGTTTGACGGCCCTTGCCCCGGCCAGGCGCGCCAGCGTCCAAGAAGCCCGCAGGGCCGTGGCGCCGAGCATGCGGTTGATCCCGTGCAGGCTCGGCCGCCGCTCCCCCCACAGATCCTCAACCGGCACGCGCACGAACGGGATGTTGTAACGCGCGGCGAGCTGCAGGCTCAGATCGGCCAGCCCCGGAAGGATGTGCACATGCTGGTGGCTGTCCAGGTGCGTCACCCGGATCCCGTGGTCCAGGACGCGCTCGATTTGCGCCGACCATTCCGCCTGCACATCCGCCCGCCGGATGCGTCCCGTCAGCCAGCGCTGCAGGAATGCGCCGGCGCTGGCCGGAAAACGCCCGTCATCCCCGGTCAGGGAAGATCCGTGCGGCAGCAGCGGCCGTTCAGCGACCAGGGTCAGATGCACGCCCACATCCAGCGCGGGGACCGCGCGGCAGCACTGCACGGCCGGCTCAAAGGCCCGGCCCACCGCCATCAGGGAGGTCGCCGTGACGATCCCCGCCCGGTGGGCCAGGAGGATGCCTTCATTGATGCGGCTGGATATCCCGCAATCGTCGGCGTTGACGACCAGCCGGATGGATGGACGTTGCCCGGATCGATTGCCGGGGGTGGCGGTCGGGCGAATGTCAGTCATGGGGTAACGGGCGGCGGCCGGCGAACCCCCTGGTCTCGCTGATGATGAAGCGCGGGCGGCGCCGCACTTCGATGACCATGCGGCCGATGTATTCGCCGAGAACCCCGAGATAGATGAACAAAAGGAAAAACAGCAGCGAGAGCACCATCAAGGTCGAGGCCCAGCCGGGAACCAATCCCTTGCCGAAGAAGCGGCCGAAAAAGGCATATAGTATGCTCAGCGCCGAGAGCAGGCTGCCGATCAGGCCGATGAGGATGCCGATGCGCAAGGGCATGATCGAAAAGGAACTCACCCCGCGCCAGCCCAGCTTGACCATTTTCTGCAGGCTGTATTGCGACTGCCCGTGCAGGCGTTTTCCCGGCTGGTAGGGGATTGCACAGGACGGGAATCCGATCCATTCGGTCAGGCCCCGCAGAAACAGGCCCTCCTCCCTGAAGCGCAGCATCTCTTCCAATGCCTTTCGATCCAGCAATCGGAAATCCGCCAGGCCGGGCCGCAGATCCACGCCGCTGAGAAACGAAAACAGGCGATAGAAGGTGCGCGAGGACCAGCGCTTGAACCAGCCGATGTCGTCGATCTCCTGCCGCAGGGTCTTCACCACCATGAACCCCTCCCGCCACTTTTGAAGAAGGAGTGGGAGCATCTCCACCGGATGTTGCAGGTCGCAGTCCATCATGATCACCGCTTGCCCTTCCGCCATCTCCATTCCGGCCAGAAGGGCGTACTGGTGGCCGAAATTCCGGGAGAGACGAATGCCCCTGACATTAGGGGTTTCTGCGGCCAGCTGGCTGATCGCCGACCAGGTGGCGTCGCGGCTGCCGTCGTCGATGAAGATCAATTCCCATTGCTGAGGGATACAGCCCTGCAGCACTTCGGAGACAAGACGGTGCAGCAGGGGGATGTTCTCGGCTTCATTGAAAGCGGGAACGACCACGCTGACGACGGGCAAGACGCCGCGGGTGTCGGCGACTGTCCCCTGCGGTGGGGTCGTACCCTCAGAAGATGGATTCATCATCAACTGGTCCAATACTGGTTCACGAAGCGGATGATATCCAGCGCCAGCAGCAGCGTCGAGCCAAGAAGCCAGGCGCCCCGGCCGACGGGCGAACGCATGCCGGCCGCGATGAAATAAATCGGAAACAGCACCATGCTGTACCGGGCAACCCCCAGGACCGATCCGCTGCTCAAGGCGATGGCGAGCGAGACCAGCATATACGCACCGTAGGAAAGCCTGAAGCGCTTCAGCGCGACGAGCCCCAGGAGAATCGCACCAGCGGCGTAGGCCAGGTCGAGCACGGTGTTGGCTATATCGGGGTTGTTACGAACCAAAAAATCGCTGGCCTCCATCTCGAAGTCTCTGCCGAAGAAGCGCTGCACCTTGAGGTAGAGGAATAAATCGCCGAACGCGATCCAGTGGTACAGGCCAAAGGCGAGGGCGCCGAGAGGCGCCAAGGCCAGGGGCCAGACGCGGCGTGTCAACAGCGCCCGCCAGCCGTTGGCTTGCACGAATTCGATGAACAGCACCACAAAAAGAAACACGCCGGCAACGCGTGTGGCCGACGCCAGGGCCGCAAAGAGGCTCGCGATCATGAAATTGCGCCGCAGCGCCCAGAACACCGTCGATAGCGACAGGAACAGAAACAGCGATTCGGAATAGACCGCATTGAGAAAAAAAGCCGCGGGGTAGACCAGCAGAAACGCGGCCGGAAGAGTGGGGTCGATGTCCGGATGAAACTCCTGGCTCAGCCGAGTCAGCATGACGACCGCCAGCACTAAAAACAGGCAGCTCAGCATCCAGCCGGCCAGCACCAGATCTCCGCCCGCAACCGGCCCCGCCAGACGCACCAGCAGCGGGTAGAGCGGGAAAAAAACGACGTTGGCAATTTCCTTCTCGCCGCGCAGGTAATAGCCGTTTCGGGCGATGTCGAGATACCAGTAGGAATCCCAGCGGTTGTGCAGCTCAATGGGGTCCCAGCTCTGCTGAACCTGTGCGACGGCCCCCGGGGTCATCCAATCGAAGGCGGTGTCGGGGGCGAGATTTAAACGGTTGAACGCCAGGAGGGCGAAGAGGTTGACGATGACGAGCCAGACCGCTACCATCGCCAGGCTGCGCCGGATGGGGGGGGTGAGCACCGACGAAACGGCTGTCCATTTCGCATGCACCATGTCAAAAAGAACAGCCAT
>JBFYWS010000325.1:0-5391 GCA_041310935.1 Desulfobacteraceae bacterium
ATGTTATGGGAGATGAACAGGTACGTCAACCCGAAGCGGCGCTGGAGGTCCTTCATCAGATTGAGAATCTGGGCCTGCACGGACACATCGAGGGCGGAGGTGGGTTCATCGGCCACGACCAGCTGCGGCTGTGTGGCCAGCGCCCGTGCAATTCCGATGCGCTGACGCTGTCCGCCGGAAAACTCGTGGGGATACCGGCTTAACTGCTCCCGCCTCAGGCCCACGGCCGCGAGCAACTCCCCCACCTTTTCGTCTCGTTCGGAGCGCCGGGTCAAGCCGTGGATCTCCATGGGCCGGCCAACGATCTCGCTCACCGTCATGCGCGGGTTGAGCGACGCAAAGGGATCCTGGAAGATGATCTGGAAGTATCGGCGCAGAGTCTGGAGCTTATGCGTGTCGAGGCGTGCAAGGTTCTCGCCCCCGAACAGGATCTCGCCTCCCGTCGGCTCGATGAGGCGGATGATGAGGCGGCCCACCGTGGTCTTGCCGCAGCCGGACTCCCCCACGAGCCCAAGGGTCTCGCCCCGGGCGATCGTGAAATCCACGCCATCCACCGCGCGCACGAACACTTTTTCCCGCGCCAGACCCCGCGTCACGGCAAAAAGTTTTTTGAGGTTTTTTACCTCCAGGAGTGCTGCCGTCATGGCACAGGCCTTTCGCCGTAAAGGTAACAGGCGGCGTAGTGTCCGGGTGAAATTTCCACCATCGGCGGCCGCTCGCCATCGCAGGGCCCGAACCGGTGAGGGCAGCGGGGATGAAACTTACAGCCCTGCGGCAGCCGGCCCAGGTCCGGCACCGTGCCGGGAATGACCGCCAGGCGTTCCTTCTCCTGGTCGATGAGGGGGATGGCGCCCCACAGCCCCTGGGTGTAGGGGTGGTGGGGGTGTTCGAAGATCTCGATGGCGTCGGCCTGTTCCACGATGGACCCCGCGTACATGACCGCCACCCGGTCGCACATCTCCGCCACCACGCCGAGGTCATGGGTGATGAGCAGGATGGAGGTGCCCATCTCCTTCTTCATCTCCTTGAGCAGCCGCAGGATCTGGGCCTGGATGGTCACATCCAGAGCCGTCGTGGGCTCATCGGCGATGAGCAGCGCTGGTCGGCAGGAGAGCTCCATGGCGATCATGACCCGTTGCCGCATGCCACCGCTCAATTGATGCGGGTACTGCCCTGCCACCTTGCGAGCGTCCGGGATCCGCACCCGCTCCAGCATCCGGACCGCCGCCTCCCATGCCGCGGTCTTTCCTACCCGTTGGTGGAGCATGATGACTTCCCGTATCTGGTCGCCGATGCGGAAGCCCGGGTTGAGCGACGTCATCGGCTCCTGGAAGATCATGGAGATCTCCTTGCCGCGGAAGGTGCGCATCTGATCGAGGGACAGCGCCAGCAGGTCCGTATCTTTGAACTGGATCGATCCGGCCACGATTTTCCCCGGCGGGAAGGGGATCAGGCGCAGGATGGAAAGGGCGGTGACCGATTTGCCGCAACCGGTTTCGCCCACCAGCCCGAACACTTCGCCCTCCTGGATCTCGAAGGAAATCCCGTCGATGGCCCGAATCACGTTGCCTGCGGAAAAAAAATGAGTTTCGAGATTGCGGATGCTGAGCAGCGGCCCCATCGCTTCAATCCTTCAACCGCGGGTCCAGGGAGTCCCGCAGACCGTCGCCGAAGAGATTGAAGCCCATCACCACGAGCATGATGGCCAGGCCCGGGAAGGTCGCCACGTGGGGGGCTGTGATCAGGTAGGGCCGTGCCGTGGACAGCATCGCGCCCCACTCCGCGCTGGGCGGCTGGACGCCGAGCCCCAGGAAGCTCAGGCCCGAGGCCGTGAGCAGGACGGTCGCCATGCGCAGGGTGGTCTGGATGATGATGGGCGCCATGGAGTTGGGCAGGAGGTAGCGAAAGAGGATGTTCGCGTCGTTTTCGCCGGCGGCACGGGCCGCCTCGATGAACTCCTTTTCCTTCAGACTCAGGATGGAGCCGCGCACGATGCGGGCGAACTGGGGCACGGAGTAGATCCCGGCGGCCAGCATGAGGTTCAGCAGCCCCGGCCCCAGAACGGCGATGATGGCGATGGCCAGAAAAATCCCGGGGAAGGCCAGCAGGACGTCCATGAACCGCATGATGACGTTGTCCGTCAGCCCGCCGTAGTAGCCGCCGAACATGCCAAGAAGCGTGCCGAGCACAAGCGCGATCAGCACGGCCACCACCTGGATCTGCAGCGACACCTGGGCGCCGTAGATGACCCGGCTCAAGATGTCGCGGCCGAGGGCGTCGGTGCCCAGCCAGTGCTCGGCGCTCGGCGGCTTGAGGCGCAGGGCGAGGTCGCCTTCGTTCGGCGGATACGGCGCAATGACCGATGCGAACAGCGCCACCAGCACGAAGGCGCAGACGATTACGCCCCCGACGATGGCCGCCTTGTTGCGCTTGAGCCGCCGCCACACCTCGGCCGCCCGGGTGGTTTTTTGAACTGCGTCATTCATAACGGATCTTCGGGTCGAAAAAGGCGTAGGCGATGTCCGTCAGCAGGTTCACCAGGACAAATGTCGCGGCCACCAGAAGCATCGAGCCTTGCACGACGGCGTAATCGCGCTGGAAAATGCCTTCCACCATCAGCCGGCCGACCCCGGGCAGGGAGAAGACCGTCTCGGTCAGCACCGCACCACCCAGCATGTAGCCGAACTCCAGGCCGAAAACGGTGATCACGGGGATCATGGCATTCTTCAGGGCGTGCTTGTAGATGACGACCCGTTCCCGCAGCCCGTTGGCCCGGGCCGTACGGATGTAATCCTGACGGACCACCTCGAGCATGGAGGCCCTTGTCATGCGGGCGATCACGGCCGCGGAGGCTGCGCCCAGCGCGATTGCCGGCAGGATCAGATGCGTGAGCCCCCCGCTGCCGCCGGCCGGAAGCCAGCGCAAATGCACTGAAAACACGAGCATCAGCAGCAGGCCCAGCCAAAAAATGGGCATGGAGATGCCGAAGAGCGCGCCCACCATGCTGAGGTTGTCGAAAATGGAGTACTGCCGGGTGGCCGATATGACCCCGGCAATGAGGCCGATGAACGCCGCGATCAGAATCGACAGAAACGAGAGCTGGACCGTGAAGCCAAAGCGCTGTTTCAGCAGGTTGATCACCGGTTCCCGGTTGCGGATGGAGATGCCGAAGTCCCCTTGCACGGCATGCGAAACGAAGCGAAAGTACTGGACATGGAGCGGCTGGTCGAAACCGTACTCCTTGCGGACGGCCTCGATGAAGTCCGGGTTGGCATCCTCGCCCGCCAGCAGGACCGCCGGGTCGCCCGGCACGATCTGCAGCAGCGAGAAGGAGACGATGGTCACCCCGAACAGCACGGGGATCAGCATCGCCAGCCGTTTGAGGATGTATCGGATCATAGACTATGCATCGTCGTTTTTGCCGGTCCGTGCGTCGCCGCTGCTTGCCCCTTCTAACCGATACGCCAATAGGGGTCCAGGGGATGTGTTTAAGCCGTCTTCACTCGAACCCTTGAACCCCTGGACCCTTGAACCCTGCCTTCTTACTTCTCCAGTGTCGTGTTCTGGTCAAAGTAGGTCAGCTCGAGGGGCGAGTTGATCACGCCCTTGAGCTTCTTGCTGTAGCCGATGGTCTCCTTGGTCACCAGGATCGGGATCTGCGGGAGCTCCTTGTAAAGCAGCTCCTGGGCCAATTTCAGGTTGTTGTCGCGGTCGGCCTTCTCGGTCGCCTTGGTCAGCTTATCGACATAGTCGTCGAACTGTTTGTTGGAGTAGAACAGGCGGTTGTTGCCCTTGGGCACCCACTCCGCCGAGTGGTAAAGCGGATACAAGCACCACCGGGCTTCGGCCGAAGACGGCGCCCAGCCCAGCAGGAAGACCTCGACATCGGTCTGGTCCACCGGTTTGCGGGTGGCGGCCAGATAAGCGGCCCACTCCATGGTGTCCAAGGTCACGTCGATCCCCGCCTTCTTCCACTGTTGCTGCAGCGCCTGGGACATCTCGAAGTCCTTGGGGTAGCGGCCCTGCGGGCTGATGAACTTGGCTTTCAGCCCATTGGGATAGCCCGCCTCGGCGAGCAGCTTCTTGGACTTATCCGGGTCATAGGGGTAGGCCGGGAGCGGGAAATAGCCGGTGGTGAGCGGGGCGACGATATTGCTCGCGGCCAGGGCCCGGCCCTGGTAGATGTTTTTCACGATGGACTCCCGGTCCATGCCCAGGTTGAAGGCCTGGCGCACCCGTTCGTCGTTGAACGGTTTCTTGGCGCAGTTGAACCCGATGTAGAGCACCCGCAGGGTCTCGGTGGCATCCAACTGGATGTTGGCATCCTTCGCCAGGCGGGGAATGTCCTCCGAGGGCAAGCGCACGGCCAACTGGGCATCGCCGGACTGCAGCATCATCACGCGAGCGCTTTCTTCCTTGACGGTTTTAACGATGATCTTCTCCAGCTTCGGCTTGCCGCCCCAGTAGCTGTCATTCGGGACCAAGGTCACGTGGTCGCCGTGCACCCATTCCACGAACTTGAAGGGGCCGGTCCCCACCGGCTTGCGGGCGATGTCTTTTCCCATGGCTTTGTGGGCTGTCGGGCTCACGATGCCGGAGGCGCTGTGGGCGATGTTGTTCAGCAGGAATGCGAAGGGGGCCTTCATGTTGACCTTGACCGTGTACTCGTCCACCACCGTGGTCGAGTCAACGAGCGGCGCATAAAGCCCTGCGCGGGAAGGCTTCTCCGGGCCGATCATCCGGTCGAAGAAATATTTCGCCGCCTCGGCGTTGAAGGGCGTGCCGTCGTGGAACTTGACCCCCTTGCGCAGGAAAAAGGTCCAGGACATGCCGTCCTTGGCCTGCTCCCATTTTTCGGCCAGGCCGGGCACGAGGTTTAGCTTGGGGTCGAACTTGACGAGGTTCTCGAAAATCATGCGGTTGACCGCCTCCGATGGGTTGCTCTCGGCGTTGGCCGGGTCGAGACTGTCGGGGTCGGCGCCGGCGGCGTAGGTGACCGTCTGGGCCTGGCCCGGGCCCGGGGCGATCGCCAGGAGCGCGACCATCATCAGTGCAGCCAGAATCCACCATCGTTTCATGGGACTCCTCCTTTTCGGTTTTGGGGTGATCGTTGTTGGTTGAGAGGCGGGATGCTTCTTAGAACAACTATATAAAGGCTCGCGCGGAGTCAAGCGAAATCCCGGGTTGTGGGAGCGTCATCCGGGCAAACGCCTCATCGGCTCGTAACGTCGGGTTTGCAGCGGGCGACGGTACGCGGCAGCCCGCGGAGGGCCAGCAGCGCGGCCACGAGATACAGCAAGGCGGCAGCGCTGAAAACCGCGCGCAACCCCAGCCATATGGCAACCGATACGCCGATCATCGGCGCCAGGGCGCGCGCACCGGCGTTGATGG
>JBFYWS010000329.1:0-10764 GCA_041310935.1 Desulfobacteraceae bacterium
GCACCGGACCGCGTCTATGTGATCCCGCCGAATAAAGACCTATCGATCCTGCACGGGGTCCTGCACCTGCTTGAACCGGCAGCACCCCGGGGACTTCGACTGCCGATTGACTTCTTCTTCCTCAAAGGGCCCCTCAGTTCATTGAGGTTCCACCAAATATTGAGGCCAAATAAACCGTTTCACCTTCCCCACACTGCTCTTCCGTTGATCTAATCCCGCGTTATTAATGTAAGATCGCAAGCTCTTGATTATCTGCGCCTATTGGCAGGCCGATTGCAGATAGCAGTTGCATGATTCTGTTCATCAAAGCACTCGTTCAGCTGCATGCAGCAGGCTTAAAATAGGTTCCAGAACTGGATTAATTACCTGGTTTCATAAATCTAAGACAAACAGGAGGAAGCGATGAATAAATTAGTACTTTCATTGTTGTTGGCGGTTTCTTTTGCGGTGCCTGCTTTTTCACAGATGATGGACACACCCATGAGGGAGTACAAGGGAGGACATGGGTCGATGATGAGAATGGGCAATATGGACAAGATGGACGATATGATGGGCATGTGCATCGAACATGCAAATGAGATAGGCCTTACCGATGACCAGATCATGAAATTGAAGCCGTTACACCGTGAAATGCAAAAAAAACAGGCCCGGCTCAAAGCCGACCGGGAGATTGCAGAGATCGAGCTTGTGGAAATCATGGAAGTTAAAGATTTTGACATGGGGAAGGCCAGCTCTGCAGTCAAAAAAATAGCAGAAGTAACAACGGCCCATCATTTGGAAATGTTAAAAGTCATGAAAGAAATTCGGACTATTTTGACAGACGAACAGGTAAAAATAATGGAGAAGATTATGCCCATGCAGGCGGGTGAGAAAAAACCTGCAAACAAGATGATGAAGAAACAATAATGCCTGCACACTCATAGGAGGTAATATGCAACATAGTATTAGTAGAATGATTGGCTACGCAATCAGGGCCACCGACGGTGACCTTGGAAAAGTTGAGGAGTTCTACTTCGATGACGAAACGTGGACTATCCGCTACATGATCGTTGAAACAGGCAATTGGTTATCTGGTCGCAAGGTGCTCATTGCTCCCGTTGCCTTCGGTAAACCAGAATCAGAGTCACGCATGATTTCGGTAAACCTTACCTGTGCTCAGGTGGGCAGTAGCCCCAATATCGATACGGAAAGGCCGATTTATCTACAGCATGAAGCCGAGCTGCATGATCACTATCAGTGGCCTTGGCGAGGCGGTTACGGAGGTACTTTCGGAACAATCCCGTTACCCCTTCCTGTTAACGAAGTGTCTTTGGAGCAGGAAGCTTCTGCGTCAGGGCGCCGGGATGATCCTCATCTGCGCAGCACTCGTGAGGTCGCCAGCTACCATCTCCATGCAACCGACGGTGAAATCGGCCATGTGGAAGATTTTATCGTTGACGATGAAAATTGGGCAATTCGTTTTCTGGTTGTGGATACTAGCAACTGGCTGCCAGGGAAAAAAGTTCTACTGTCAACCCAATTGATCAAGCGTGTGGAATGGGCCGATTCCAGTGTGCATTTCGACGTCACACGGGAATCCGTAAAAAATAGGCCCGAGTTCGACCCCTCGATGCCATTAACCGGGGTTATTACTGTTCCTATACCCATATTGACACACCCCAAACATAACGAGGCCATGGAAAACCGAAACAGCAAAGTTCATAAAACGGACAAATAAAGTGTCTGCACGGTTTTTACCAGTCATGGCTTCAATGACATGTTTTATGGCAAAATAAATATTTAATGTGACTTCAGCATGCATGCTGACTTGCAGTCCTGTATAAAGAACATCACCCAGGGGCAAGTTGAAAAAGAAGTGGGCCAATCTCACGGATGACGATCCCCAATTTGCCGAAGGCAAGCAGGATGAACTGGTGGGTCTTATTCAGAAACGCACTGGCGAAACCCGTGAAGCTTTCGAAAATGCCCGTCAAGGAAGCCTCTTCTGCTGCTGTAAATAGGCTGCCAACCATGCGGATCAAAAGTTCAAGATTGAAAGGAGTCTTCGCATGAAGAAGTCCTGTCTGGTCGGATGTCTATGGATGGGAATGTTGCTTGCAACCGCTTCGGCACAGGCGGCCAACCTGCCGGGTGAAGCGGCAGCGGCGACGCACGGCGACGAGACGGAACTGGTTGAGGTACGCGCGGTCAGCGTGGAGGCAGGCGGCGAGGCGTGGATTACCGACGGTCTGCCGACCCTGATCGCTGCCGAGAGCGGACACGGTTCGGCTGCGTCTGCCGCGCGGTCAGTCAAACTCCCACAGCGCATTGCGGCCGCGGAACTCAAACGCATGCTGATGGATCTCCCCGGCACGTTCGAAATCGTGGACGTGCGCCCGCCGGCACAGTATGCGGACTTCAGCCTGCCCGGCTCGATCAATGCGGATATCGCGGATGTGATTGCCAATCCGGTCTATCTCAACGGCACAGTTCCCTTGATAATCGTGGATCGCGACGGCTCACTGGCGATGGCAGTTGGAGGGATCCTCTCCCAGAGGACCCAGCGGCCCATCAGGGTGCTCTATGGCGGACTGGAAGCCTACTGGAACGATTCCGCAGCACCCTCCCCTCCGGTGGCGCCGCCTCCGGCATCGGTTCCCTCCGTGAAACCGACTGCTCCCGTGAAGACTCCTTCGGCGCCGGCAGCCCCTGAAACGCCCAAGAAGAAGAGCGCGGGGTGCTGAGCCATGAAACCGGAAACCGACACCGTCCACGCCGAACTTAAACCCTACGCGAACCCCTATCTCATCGGAGTTCTGCTGGGGCTGGTGCTCCTGGCCTCATTCGTCATCCTCGGTGCCGGGTTGGGAGCATCGGGCGGCATCGCGCACATCGGCGCTTCGCTCTCCATGAGCGTTTCAGAGCCTCACACATTGAGTAGCGAGTATTTCGGCAAATGGGGCTCGACACCGCTGAGCTACTACCTTGTCTTCATGTTCGTCGGCACTTTTGTCGGAGCGCTGTTCTCGGCGCTCCTGGCGAACCGAGCACGCATCCAAGTCGAACGCGGCACCGCGTCATCCGTGGGTCGCCGGCTCGCGTACGCCCTCGCGGGCGGTGTGATCGTCGGCTTCGCCAGCCGCTTGGCCCGGGGTTGCACCTCCGGCCAGGCCCTGAGTGGGGGCGCGCTGCTGCTCTCCGGCAGTCTCGTGTTTCTGGTCTGTCTCTTTGCCAGCGGTTATGCCGCGGCATGGTTTGTAAGGAAACAATGGCATGATTGACACCCTTTACAGCCTCGATGCGCTTGGCACCTCACGGGCCTTCTTCCTCGCACTGCTGATCGGTTTCGGCTTCGGTTTTGCGCTCGAGCGGGCGGGCTTCAGCAGTTCGCGCCGCTTGGCCGGTGTCTTCTACTTCACCGACATGGCCGTTGTGAAGGTGATGTTCTCCGCGCTCATCACCGCGATGATGGGACTCTCGTATCTGGTGGAGTTCGGCTGGATCCAGCTGGATCAGATCTTCCTTATGCCCACCATCTACGGCGCCCAAATAGTGGGTGGTCTGCTGTTCGGAATTGGATTTGTCATGGGAGCCTGGTGCCCCGGCACGGCAGCGGCGGGCTTGGCCGCTGGCCGGATCGACGCTCTTGTGTTCCTGCTGGGCGTCACCGGCGGCAGCATCCTGTTCAACGAGCTCTTCCCCGTGATCCATTCGCTGTACACGGCCGGGGATCATGGCACTCAGATGGCCTATGCCACCGTGGGCATGTCGCGCAACGGTTTCATCCTTGCCTTGACCCTGGTGGGTGTGGCGGCCTTCTGGCTGTCGGAGTGGGCCGAGAAAGCGCGCACCGGGCGGGGGGCATATCTGGGTTCGCCATTCCTGAAGGCCTTCAGCATGGTTCTCGTGGTGCTGGCAGTCAGCTTTTTCGTACTGAGCCCCGCCACAACAGGGGCTTCTGCGAAGTCCGCCGGTGCGGCCACCGTGACGGCCGTGGACGAGAAGGCCCTGATGGAGAGGGTGGAGCAGGCGCTGGACCATATCGAGCCCGAAGAGCTTGCCGACCGCCTGATGGCCAACGAACCGGATCTTGTGGTCGTGGACGTGCGTCCGGCAGTCGAGTTCAACGCCTTCCACATTCGCGGCGCCCTCAACGTGTCGCTCGCCCAGTTGGTGGATACCCTTCAACCCTACCAGAACAAAGGCCTGATTGTTCTCTATTCCAATGGAATGACCCATCCCGCCCAGGCCCGAGATTCGCTGCAGCGCCAAGGTTTCGGCAATGTCTACCTGCTGACAGATGGCCTGCAGGGCTTCAGGGATCGTTGCCTCAAGCCCGTCTCGTTGCGGCCGGAGCCGTTGACGACAGTCGACACCGCACGGGTCAACGCCTGGCGCGCCTTTTTCGCCGCTTCAGCCTCACCCGCTGCACCAACCGTTTCCGCCGAGGTCGGCGTTTTTACCTCGCCGGTAAACGCCGCCATACCGCGTGTCGTCGAGACGGACTGGCTTGCGGCCCGGCTCGGCACGCCAGGTCTCAAGGTCATAGACCTGCGACCCCAGCCGGAAGACAACACCGCGCACATTCCGGGTTCCCTCAGCCTCAATGTCGAGAGTGTCCGCGGCAACATCGGGGGATTGCCGTCCATGCTCCTGCCAGCCCCCATGCTCGCCGCCCAGTTTTCGCTCCTGGGTTTGCAGCCCTCAGACACCATCGTTCTAGTGTCCGGCGACAAGTTGTACGATACCACCTTGGCCGGCATGGCGTTCGAGCGGCTGGGGCACATGGATTACGCCGTCCTGAACGGAGGGTACGCCAAGTGGGCGCAGGAGGGCCGGCCCACCGACGCCGCGCTGCCCGCTGTAACCGAATCGAAATACCCGGTAAAAAAGGACGCCGATGACTTCACTGTGGATTTCCAGACCGTGGCCGCCCAACTCGGTAAGCCGGGCGTCGTGATTATTGACGTACGGCCGGCGGACTTCTACACAGGTAAAAAATCCGATGAAGCCCGTGCCGGTCATATCCCCGGCGCGATCAATCGACCCTTCACGGAGGATGTCATCACGAGTTCCAAGAAGGTCGTCTCCTTCAAGCCGACCGACGCCTTGGCCGCAGCATACAGTCAGATAATTCCCTCCAAAGATACGGAGGTCATCGTGCATTGCCGCACCGGGCATCAGGCCAGCCAGACCTTCTTCGTGCTGAAGCGTCTACTGGGCTATCCGAATCTCCGATGGTACGACGCCGGTTGGACCGAATGGGCCGCCCGTTCGGAACTTCCGATCGTAAACGAAACGCAGGACGTCAAGAGCAAGAAGTGAAGCTTACTGGAAGTGAGACGCTCGGACATAATCTGTTATACCCGATAGCGCCCGCCTGAGAAGTGAACTGTTAGAATGGTCCATACGTTACTATATACCGATCAAACGCGTTGCTACGATGAATCAGGCATTGAGATTCCCTGTGCCGGCAGCGGACAGGATGCTGAATTCAAGAAGGATCATCGGATCCCGGCGGAGCGGTTTCATGCGATGACCGATGTGGTCCTTGATCCACTGACGGGGCTCACATGGTGCCGGAACGCCAATCCTGCTGAGTTCCCCCTTGATTGGCAGGCGGCTCACGACTTCATCAATGAAATGAACGGTGTGAGGGCTTTCGGGCGCAGCGGCTGGCGGCTGCCTTCGCGCAGCGAACTATTCACGCTGATCAGCCACGAGATCTTCAATCCCGCCTTACCCAAAGATCATCCCTTCGAGAACGTTTTTCCCGGGTATTACTGGACCTGTACCTCCTGCTATCGCCTGCCCGACCAAGCATGGTACATTCACCTGGGAGGCGGGCGTATTTACCGGGGAATGAAGCATGGGTCCTATATGGTATGGCCGGTGATATCTCCCGGTGGAGAACTTTCTTCTGTGGAAGACCCATGGAGCTTGGATGTCGATCGGCAGGGCATTCTGGACCGACGCACCGGTTTGACGTGGGGCCAGCCGTCGGATGCCGCCCGACGGCCAGTGTCCTGGCAGGAGGCTTTGGATAGAGTCAAGGCAATGAACAGAAAGGCTGCCGGCAGATACACTGACTGGCGGCTTCCTAACATCCGGGAACTGGAGAGCCTGGTCGATATAAACTCGCACTCCCCGGCTATGTCTCCTAACCACCCCTTCACGAGGGTCGCGGACGGATACTGGTCGTCCACGACGAGCGTTTACGAGCCGAGCTACGCCTGGGTTCTATACACCCTCGACGGCGCGATCGGGGTCGGCTACAAAGCAAAGTCTGATTTTTTCGCTTGGGGGGTGCGCCGCCGCTGAACTCTCTGCAGCTATTCGGGCGTGTCCACAAGAAGCGAGAGCCTTTACCGGAATAAAAACCTCAAACCAACCTGCGGCCGAAAATCGGCAAGGCAGGCGACCGGCGAGGCTGGGACTCTCTCGCGTATCGAGGGCTTACAGCCCTATCACTGAAGCGATTTCTGCCACTCTTTTGCAAAAATCGTCGCCACTCGGTCGGTCTGGGAGGGCTCGATTTTCAGCGCCTTGGCAACCTCCTGGTACAGAACCCGGCGGTCCTTGTTTTCGGCATCCACCAGGCCGGTGACGTCGCGTTTGTCTTTCAGGTTCAGCGCACCGGCATTGGCGAGGGCCATGTAGCCGTCCGCGCCCTCTCGCAACACCCCGCTCTTGAAATGAGGCTTCAGCAGCGGGTAGCGGTCTTTCATCTGCTGCTTGAGCGCCCGGATGGTCGGGTTGGAAACGGTGGTCACGTCCTCGGCGGCCCAGGCCGTGGCGACCAGCGAGGCCACCAGCATCGGGCGTTGCAGGGACGAGCTTTTGTTCTTTTGGGGGGCGTCCGTGTCTTTTTCCGGCTGCAGCCCCCTGACTTCCTGGACGATTTCTCCGGCCACCGCTTCGACCTTTTCGGCCGGGAAATAGATGTTGATGGTGACGCAGGCACCCATGGACAGAATGGCGAGAACCACCGCCGCCTTGACGAGTTTGCCGTGTTGTTTCATCTCTGCCTCCTTGATCAGTTCACCACAGGGCCGCTTTGGGACTCCGTGACCCGCCGGACGCGTTTGACCATGTCTTTGAAGCTGATCTGGTTTACAGGGTTCGAGTTGACCACATCGACACCGGGAATACCGCCCCTCTTCACCAGGTACTCAACCCCACCCTCTTTTATCGTCCCGTTGATCTTGAAGAGGTCGTTTTCCAGGTCCGCGCGAATACCAATTTTATCATAAATGAACTCTTTAAAAAAGGAGGCGACGTTTCCGGCGAGCCCGACAAAGGGGCTCTGGCCGCCGCCGATGCGGGCGATGTTTTCCACCGCCTCGACATTGATGCGCTGGGGAACCCCTTGAGTGCGGATCGTTTCCAGCAGAAGGGTGAAGCGCTGGGGTTGACCGCCGACGATTTCCAGGTGTTCGAGGCGGCCGCCTAGCACGCCTTGTATTCGGCCGAAGGAGGTGTCTTGCGTGGCGTCGGCCAGGTTCACGTCCTGGATCAGGCAGTCCGCTCGAAGATTGGGGGCCGTGCTGAGAGCGGCGGCGATGCCCGGGTTTTGAACGATGATCTTGCCCTTAAATATGTCGGCGACCAGCCGGCCGCGGGTGCGGACATCCCCCCCGTCGAAGACGATGTCCTCCAGCTCGCCGTTGACGACGACGTCCACCGGCGATGACCACAGGTCTTTCAGGAACTCGCCGACCTGTACCCGCTCGACCGTCAGGCGTGTCTTGACCTTCGGACTCGGGCTGAACAGGTCGCGGCCCGAGACGGTGCCGAGCCGGACTTCCCCGTCGGGAAAGCGAACCCGCAGCTCACCGGTGGTGTTCAGCTGGTTGGGCCGGACATCGAACGGCAGCTTAAGCTCCTGGGCCGGCAGCATGGGCACGGTGACCCTGCGGACCGACAGCTCCCCTTTCATGGGCGGACCTCCGCTGTCGGCGCCTTCGCTTTGGTACCAGAGCGGCAGCCGCAGCTCGATGCCCTCCAGACGAACCTCTTTGTCGGCGGTTACCGCGCTGCCTGACTGCCAGTCCGCGTGCCCCTGGAGAGAGCGCCGCTTGCCTTCAGCGGCCACATGAACCTGCGCGGAGAACAGGCCGTCGACCTGCATCCCTGACAGCGCGAGTTGCCGGTATCGCAGCGGCTCGGCGATGAAGGCTGCGAACAGAGGGGCTGCCGGGGTAGGGGGCGCTTGCAGCGTCAGGTCGTAGGCGGTTTGAGATCCCTTGCGGATTAGATGGCCGCTGGCGGTCATCGCCAGCAGGTGCTCGAGCTCAAGCTTGGCGCTGCTAATCTGCATGCGCCCGCCAGGCATGCCATAGTGCAGGTCGGCGGACAGCGTAACGGGGTTTGTCCCCAAATTAAGGTAAAATCGATCCCATAGGAATTCTCCGCCGCCGGAGCGCAACGAGGCGACGACCGCAATCGCATCTTCTTTGCGGTGCGATCGTGCATTGATCTCGGCCCGCAGGGCGATGTCTTCGCCCACGTATCGTTCGGCGGAATCAGCAAAAGATAAACCGCTGAGCTCAAGGGTTGAGGAAAGGCGGGTTTCGCCGTCCGGCCGGACAACAGCCCTGGCCTGGAGGCGGTCGACGCCGTCGAAGCGCCATCCCGTCGGCAGGAGTTGGAATCGGGCAGCGGCCTCGTCCCAGCCGGTCTCGGTTCCGGACACATCGACTGTTATCTGCCCGAGATCGCTGGCCAACGAAGCCTTCAGGTTGCGCAGCACGTCCGAGGCCAGGGTGATCTCAGGGCAGGACACCGACATCGTGTCCGCCTCGATCTTCCCGTTGGTCGCGCGCAGGAGCAGGTCGTTGAGATCGTAGAACTTATCGGCAATCGGCAACGCAGCAGCTGGAACCCGGATCTCGAGCAGCGGGATCGAAAATGTCGGGTAGGTGCCTTCGGCCGAGACATCTATGGAAAACGGCTCGAGCCGCAGGCCGCTGCCGTTGAGCCGAATCTGCCGGCCGGACAGCCGGGTCGCTATCATGGGAGCGGACGCGCGGCCTCTGCCCTGGGCGGTGCCGGTGACCACGCCCTCGATGTGCAGGGAACCCAACACCGCTTTCACTGCGTTCTGCTCGAATGTGGCCGTCACGTCGCCGTCTTCTATCCACCCGTGCTCTGTTTCCTTGAGAACGAGGCGCCCGTTGATCCCCACAGCGCCCGCTACCTGCACCGGTGCGTTTTTGTAGCCGGTGGCCAGAAGGACCGGCGGGATCATCTTCGCTGGAAACAGCACGCCGTCGATTCGCTTGATATCAAGCGTTCGGGCTGCGCCGAGTTTCAACTCAGCCTCGCCGCTCATGTCAAGCAGCTCATCGACCGTCAGCTGCCAGCGCGCCAACCTCAGTATGCCTTGCCTCCGCCCGAACTCACCGGTGACGCTCAGCCGAGGTGCATGAAGAGAGAGTTCCTCCATCCCCTCGCGCTTGAGCGTGAGAGATAGGCAGCGCACCCCGCCGTCCTCGAGCGTGATGCGGTCGGGACCCAGGGTCAGCGCCAAATGCACCTCGGCCTGCGACGCGGTGACGGTTGCCTGTGGGCTGGTGTAACGCGCCTCGGGTATTTGCAGCCGTCCGCTGAAAACATCCTGGTCCGCAGAAAAGCCCAGGTTCAATATTGTGCCGAACTGCGGGGCGTCGAAGGAAAGCCCGGTCGCGGGCCATTCGATCCGGACCTCCCCGTCCACTTGGATGCCGTCGGTTGTGGTGCCCGCGCGAACCTGGCGCAAGGCCACCTGCAGGGCGTCCGTGCTAAAGGCCGCTTCGCCGTCGGACAGCTCGACCTGCCCGATGCGCACATCCCTGAAAAGCAGGGCTGCGGCTACGCGTTTGACCAGACGGCTCAGCGCCGAGGGCGGTCCGGTGTCGGAGATGACCTCCCTCCAATTCATCCGTCCCCTGGAATTTACCGAAACCCCCGCGAGCGCCATTCGCTCGATCACCAGTGTCCGCTGGCCGAGCGAGCCTTTCAGCGCGAATACCCCGTTCAGCCGGGTTACACTCAGATCGAGGTCGCCTCCGGATTTGGCGTCTCGGACGGAAATGTGCGCCGCACGCACCTGCATCGGCTGCAGGCCGTATTCCAGCTCGCCGATCGTGACCTCAACGCCGAAGTGCGCCGACAGCGAGTCTTCCAGCAACCGCTTCACGGTCGATTGGTTATGGTAGAGGTACAAGAGTGCCAGTGCCAGGCAGGCGCCCGACGCCAGAATGAAAACCATGAAGACCAGGATGAATCGCTTCATCTTCATTCAGGTGGCCTTTCTACCGAAGGGAAACGCATACGAAAAAATAGCACAGTGGTAGGATCTTTGGCAACACGACGGTGACCGGCTCCAGGGTTATGGCGATCACAATCGGCGGTCGAACTCATTGAGGAGGCTGTTTCAGAAATCAAGAAAGCAGGCCTCAAGGATTAGGCCTTGGGTGGCGAGGAACCCGCGTTGTTTTTGGAAAAGGTTTCGCAGGCTATCGAGCAGGTGGATAGTTCATCGGGTGCCATCGGCATCATAGAGAGCGGATTAGAGATTAACTGAGCGAATGTGAAAACCCGGCAAGTGAAATCATCCGGCGATTAATAGAATCGTTGATACCTCTTGAAAATTTGATGGTTTCGATCAGGTAATTTCAAGCAACCAGCTTGCCTGAAAACTGTGGCCATCATCCTGTTTGGATGGTCAATTGCTGCTCGTCGACTTTTTCATCCATAGAATTGAGAACGGCGGGGCCTGAACGCCAGACCCCGCCGGCAGAT
>JBFYWS010000393.1:0-5524 GCA_041310935.1 Desulfobacteraceae bacterium
ATCGAGGCATTCAGCGGCTCGGCCAACGGCCGCCTGCAGCTGAACGGGAGGCTGGACAACGTGGGCGTGCGGGTCGATGCCGCGGACATCGACGCTGCGGCGCGGTATCAACGGCTGCCGCTGCCGCTCACATTCAAAGGCGACCGCTTTCTCTATGACGGGCCGTCCATCGAGGTCCGCGACCTGGACGTGCGCGTCGGCAGCTCCACCCTCACCCGGGTGAGCTCCCGCCTGGGGCTCGACCCCGACCTGCCGCTCAGGGCCTCTTCACCGGCAGCGGCGGTCGAGTTGGCGGACCTCCTGCGCCTGTTCGGCGATTATCCGCCGCTCGCGTCCCTGACCTCCCTGGAGGGCACGGCCGTCTTCCAGGGCTGGGAACTCGCCGGCAGCGCCGCCGACCCGCAGACCTGGGAGATACGGTCCAGCGGCAGCGTGCGCACGCTGAATTTGACATCAGAGCTGCTGCCGGGACCCGTGCGGGTGGACCAGGCGCCGTTCGTC
Source organism: Desulfobacteraceae bacterium (assembly GCA_041310935.1). Classification (GTDB taxonomy): domain Bacteria; phylum Desulfobacterota; class Desulfobacteria; order Desulfobacterales; family SpSt-501; genus SpSt-501. The sequence continues at coordinate 502 of JBFYWS010000393.1, forward strand.
TGGGAAGGGAGGAACATCCGCACGCAGGGGTGGACCCTCGCCAGCGGCGGGTCCAGAATGGATGTGACGTCCGCCGGGCTCGATTGGACCGCAGCCCCGCTGCTCGATCTGGCCGCCAGCCGGGTGGACGCATCCGTCGAAGAGCTGCTCTGGTTTTTAAGGTCCCGGCCGGACCTGGCCGCGCACCTGGAGCCGTTCGCCCCTCTTTCGGGCACGGCTACACTGCGAGACGTCCAATCCCGCGTGGCATTCCCGCCGGCCGGCGCCCGCGTGGAGGTCAGCGCCAGCCTGGACAGCGCACAGATTACCTCCCGCCGGGTGCCCGAACCCATGCGGCTCGACTCCGGCCGTCTGCGCTGGCAGGAGTCGTCCCTCGAAGTGAACGACCTCAACCTTACTCTGGGCACATCCGACGTGCGCCGGCTGTCACTGGCTTTCGATTGGGGCGCCGGGGACCGCTATGAGATCCGGGCGGACGCGGCCGTCATCGAGTGCGGCGAGGTTTATCCGTGGCTTGCCCTTCTGCCCGGCCTGAGGGGACTCCGGGAGGATATTTCAGGCGTCCAGGGCAACATCGAGGTCGCCGGCTTCGGCCTCTCCGGTCGGATCAGCGACTCGGCAAACTGGAATCTGCACGCCGACTCCCGGCTGAACCACATGGTCATCACCACCACATTTTTGGAGGAACCCATCCGGATCCGGCTCGGAAAACTCAAGGCGGAAGAGACTGCATCGGCGACGTCCGGCGGCACCGTCCTGCGAGTGGAAGATTTGCAGACGAGCACGGGGTCCAACCGGGTGATGGCGAGCGGGAACATCCGGCTGGCACCCGAGGACATCGTGCTCGATCTGACCCTGACGGCCGAATCGATCGACTGGAACGAGATTCAAAGCCTGTCCGACCGCCTCTCCCGGCGCCGGCCGACTGAAAGCCAGCCGGTGAAAGGCCGCATCGGCCTGCACGCGGAGGCCTTCAAAATCGGCCGCTATGACTTCCATCCGCTGATGGCAGAGGCCGTGCTCACGCCCGGAGGCACGACGGTAGCGATCGAGCGGGCCGATGTGTGCGGCATCGTGCTGATCGGCCGGCTCACGTTCGCGAGCGGCCGGCTGAACGCCTTCATAGTCCCGGTGGCCGACAACACGCTGCTCGACACCACGCTCACCTGCCTCTCCGAGGAGAAAGCCATGGCCTCGGGCCGCTTCAACCTCGACGGGGCGCTCCAGGTCAACGCGCCGCCGGCCGAGTTCCTGAAGGCGCTCACCGGCAACCTCGAGGTTATCTCCGAGGACGGCCGTTTCCTGCGCTCCAACCTGTTCGCCAAGATCCTCGGTCTGATCAACATCACCGAAATCTATCGCGGCACGCTCCCCGACCTGACCGGCGAGGGGCTGGAATACAAGCGCATGAAACTCTCGGCCGAATTTCGCGACGGCAAGCTCATTGTCAACAGCTGGACCCTCAACGGCCCCAGCCTCTGGATGGGGGCACGCGGCGAGGTCGACCTGATCGACCACACGCTGCAACTCTTCATCCTGGTGTCACCGTTCAAGACCGTGGACCGCATCATCAACGCCATACCGGGACTGCGCTGGGTCCTCGGCGGCCGCCTGGTGGCGATCCCCATGGAAGCCCGGGGCGACCTGTCCGACCCCGAGGTCATCCCCATGGCGCCGTCGGCGGTGGGCCAGAGCATCCTGGACATGCTGGGGCGCACCATCCGGCTGCCGCTGCACATCGTTCAACCGTTGATCCCCGGGTTGGACGAAAGCGTCGACATCGACGGCAGCTCCATCGTCCAAAGGAAATGAGCGCGGAAGGCAACCGCCGACGCAGCGCTTGACTTTTGCCATCCCCGTCTAACAATATTGTTCACGATCGTGGATCGAAAACCTCAACCTCAAGAGAGATCACATACGGAGGCAGTTATGGCATATACGTGCAAGACCTGCGGTGCCGTGGCCAAGGAACCCGGTCACCTCTGCAACCCCTGCGGCGACAAGACCAAGTGCACTTTTTGCGGAGCCCCGGCGGCAGACGCCAAGCATGTGTGCAAAGACAAGCTGGCGGCCATGAAATTCGTGTGCGACGGGTGCGGCCGGGTGGCGATGGAGAAGGAGCACCTCTGCAAACCGGCCCCGATTGGCAAATGACCCTGAGACCGGCGAACGGGCGGTTTCACGACCGCCCGTTCGGCACGCACCGATGACACCCCGCAGCCTTCAGTTCGAACAGGGCCCGATCCGGCCGCCCAACGAGGCCCAGAGCCTGCTGTTACGCTTCACGCGCAACTGCCCGTGGAACCAGTGCCTGTTCTGCCCCGTGTACAAAGGGAAAAAGTTTTCCCTGCGCACGGTCGCAGAGATCAAGACGGACATCGCAGCCGCCCGGGAGATCGCAGACGAGATCCGGGGCGTGTCGCAGCAGCTGGGCTGCAAGGGTGCTGTCACGGATGCGGTGATCGGGACCGTCCTGTCCAACCCCGCCCTTTCCAGCAGCTACCGCAGTGTCGCCGTCTGGATGTACTACCGGACCGGCGCCTGCTTTCTCCAAGACGCGGACAACCTCATCATGCGGACCGACGACATGGTCGAGGTGCTGACGTTTCTGCGCCGCACCTTCCCGGAGATCAAGCGCGTGACCACCTATTCCCGCTCCCGCACGGTCACCCGCAAGCCTGCTGACGCGCTGAAACGGATCCGGGAAGCCGGTCTCGACCGGGTGCACATCGGGCTCGAGTCCGGCTCCGATGCGGTCCTGAAGTTGATGAAAAAGGGAGTGACCGGCGAGCAGCACGTGGAGGCCGGGCGCCGGCTCATCGAAGCGGGCATGGAGGTTTCCGAGTACGTCATGCCGGGGCTCGGCGGGCAGGCCCTGTGGCGCGAGCACGCCGTGGAGACCGCGCGCGTGCTCAACCGCATCAACCCGCATTTCATCCGGCTGCGCAGCTTGAGGGTCCCGGCGCGGGTGCCGCTGCACGCCCGGCTTGCGGACGGCAGCTTTCGCATGCAGACCGACGACATGCTGGCCGAGGAGATCCGGGTGTTCATCGAAAACCTGGACGGCATCACCAGCACCGTCGCGAGCGACCACATGATGAACCTGCTGGAGGATGTCTGCGGGAAACTGCCGGAGGACAAGCCAAAAATGCTCGAGGCCGTGAAGGCCTACCAGTCCCTGCCGGAGCCGGACCGGTTGGTCTTCCGGGTGGGACGCCGGGGTGGCGCATTCCGCTCGGCCCGCGACCTCGCGGCTGACCCCGCAACCTGCCGCAAGATCCGATCCCTGATCGACGAGGTCCAACGCACGGAGGGCCAGGCAGGAATCGAACGGATGATCGCCGAAATGGTGGATCAATCCATTTAACAGTTTAGCACACCGCCGCTCGCTTCGTGCTAAACTGTTAAGCGGTTCGTCTGCTGGGGCGGGGCGGACGCAGCGGCCTCGATCAGTGCGGCAACGAGTTCGCGACAAAACGCCGGGATGTCCGCCACAACCCGTCCCCAGACGAGATGACCCTCTCGCAACGCGGGTGCATCCACCCATGTCCCTCCTGCGGGCACATAGAATTCGAGCTCTTCGACCCCTTCGGCAAGCAGGAAGGCGATTCGTTTTCCGGTAAGCCGCATACGAGGCCTCCTTTCAGGTTATCCCTTTTGAGAACTTCCGCTGAATCGCCTGGAAGAGCCGGCCCGTGAGGTCGGTGATCTCGGGGATCTTCAACCCGTAGCCCGAAAGCAGCATGAGCGCGGCAAACGCCAGCCCCACCAGGGCCGAGACCGCGAGGCTCCCGGTCAGACTCCCCGCATCGAGAACCGTGAGCAACAGCTCCCGGAACCCCGCCAGGAGCGCCGCCATCCCGACACCCAGCAGTCCCATCTTGAGGTAAAACCCGTAGACTCCTGCCTGCCCGGCGTTCCCGCTGCGCCGGCTCCAGAGGTGGTACAACACGGCGACCTGCAGGATCCCCGACAGCGACACCGCCGCGGCGATACCGCTGGTCCCCATCAGAGACAGCCCCAGAAAGTAGACCGGAAGGCTGGCCAGGACCGCGACGGTCCCGAACAGCGCGGGGACCAGGGTGTTGCGGGTGGCGTAATAGCCCCTGACGACCACCGTGTAGGCTGCAAACGCAAACGCCCCGGCCAGGAACCACACGAGGACCTCGGCCGTGAGCGTGGTGGCGGAAGGGTCGAAACGCCCGCGCTGGAAGAGGATGCGCACGACCTCGCGGCTCAGTACCATGAGCATGGCCGCCACCGGGATGAGGAGCGCCAGGTAGCGCAGGGTGCGGTTCAGCAGCCGGTTCAGCTCGGGCAGGTTGTTCTCCGCCGCCAGGCGGGCCATGGTCGGGAAGGAGGCCGTGCCCACGGCCTGGCCGAAGAGCCCCACCAGGATGAGCATCACCCGCAGGCTGAAGTTCAGCACCGCAATGCCCCCGGCCGGCAGGAAGGAGCCAAAGCAGCGGAAAAGGAATTCCGTGGAAAAGGTCATGGTCAGGCCCAGCATGAGCGGCAGCGTGAGCCGGACGTATTCCTTCAGGTCGGGATGCGTCCAACTCCAGGCGGGCCGGAACCGCAGGCCGAGGCGGCGCGCCCCGGCGAGCTGCACGGCGAAATTGCCGAGGAAGGCCCCGACCAGCACCCCCCACGCGAACCCCTCCACTCCCAGCCAGGGCCTCAGCAGCAGGCCGCCGGCAATGATGCCCAGGTTGTAGATCAGCGGGGCCAGGGCCGGCAGGAAGAACCGCTCGCGCGCGAACTGGACCGCCATGAGCAATCCGCCGGCGAAAAACGCGATCTGGGCCGGCAGGATGATGCGGGTCATGCGCACGGCCGCCTCGAAAACGTCGGGCTCCTGCAGGCCCGGTGCGGCGAGCGACACCAGGACCGGCGCGAACACCATGGCGACAGCGGTCCCCGCCACGGCGCAGGCGCCGAAGAGGCACAGGATGATGGAGAAGGACCGCCAGGCCTCCTCCTCGCGCTGCCGGACCAGGTGGCGGGTGAAGATCGGGATGAA
>JBFYWS010000399.1:0-3820 GCA_041310935.1 Desulfobacteraceae bacterium
AGACCCCGCCCTCGAGACCGCTCACCTGGGCGGCCAGCAGGCGGAAATCGAGGTGGGATGCCGCGCCGGTCTTGGCGGCGTCGAATTCGGGGTGCATGTGGATGATGTCGGTGCCGATGGCCACGTGCACGGTCACGGGCAGGCCGAGCCGCGCCCCGGCGGCCAGGATGCTGCGCGACTCGAAGGCAACACCCGCGGCCCGGATGGTTTCGCCCACCGCGCGGCCCAGCCCCTCGCCGCGCGCATGGGCCCGGTCGACCGCCCGGCTGAGGAAGGCCGGTAACTCCGCGGCCATCCCAAAGGAGCCCTCTTCCAGGGCCGGTCCGACGTCTTCCGAGGTGTTGCCGGTCATGGCCAGTTCGAGGTCGTGGACGATGCCGGCCCCGTTCATGGCGACCCCGGTGATGACCCCGCGCTGCATCAGGTCGATCACGACCGGGCTGAGGCCGACTTTGAGCACGTGGGCGCCCATGGCGAAGATGACCGGCTTTTGGCGTTGGGCGGCACCGGCCATGGCGGCAATGACGGTTTTGAGATCCGCGGCGGCGAGGATTCCTGGCAGCCGCTCCAGGAAGGAAGTGAGCGAGCCGCCCGCGGTCCATGGTGCGGCAAAATCGGCGGTATGCACCAGGCGGACGCGGCCTTCCATGGAGGTGGTCTTCACTCCGGTAAGGTCGAGCGGTTCGACATCAGGCTTCATCGGTGAACCCCTGCGGGAAGAGGATGCGGTCGACCAGCTCGCAGAGGATGTGGCCGATGGTGATGTGGGTCTCCTGGATGCGCGCGGTGACATCCGAGTCCACGGTGAAGACCAGGTCTGCGCCGGCGGCGAGCGTGCCGCCCCGGCCGGTCATCCCGACGGTCGCAAGTCCCAGGCCGCGGGCGGCCGCGATGGCCGCGACGACGTTGGGGGAGTTGCCGCTGGTGCTGATGCCCCAGGCGACATCCCCCGGCCGGCCGAGAGCGGCCACCTGCTTGGCGAAGACGTCCTCGAAGCGGTAGTCGTTGCCGATGCTGGTGAGGATGGAGCTGTCCGTGGTCAGCGCCAAGGCGGCAAGCGGCGGCCGCTCGATCCGGAACCGGTTCACGAACTCCGCGGCGATGTGCTGGGAATCCGCAGCACTGCCGCCGTTTCCGAAGATGAGGATCTTGTGGCCCGCGGAGACGCAGGCTGCCAGGGTCTCGGCGCCCTTCCGGATGCGCTCCATGTTGTGCAAAATAGCCTCCCGCTTGACCCGGAGGCTCTCTTCCAGGATGCCGGAGATGATCTGAGTGAAGTCGGCCATGGGCATTTCTTCCGTTGGATGGCTTTATAAAAATCCCAAATTCGGCGTTGCGCTTCATCCCGCTGTCGCTGCGGCGTACTTCACGTACGCCTCACTCCACGGGATTGTTTGCTTTCGCAAACGTAACGCTACAAGCACTGATGTGCTTTTGTCTTTTCGGCCTTCGGCCGAAAATCCAAGCCACCCGCGCGGCGGGTGGTCGTTAGAGCGCGCGCCTTGAACTTGGGCTTTTTATAAAGCCATCGGTTATGATGGCTCTTTACGAGTCCATCTTCCGTTGGAATCCGATCAGTTTCGCCCCTCCATCCGCTCCCGCACCCGGCGGATGTCGCCGGCGGTGTCGCGGCCGAGGCGGGCGGCCGCCTCCAGGTGTTCCAGCGCGTCCTCCAGACGGTTCTGCTTCAAACAGAGGGCGCCCAGCCGGTGGCGGAACAAAGGGTTCTCCGGGGCGAGCTTGACGCTCTCCCGGCAGAACATCAACGATATGTCCGGGTTCTCGCCCTTGCCGTCGAACAGGCAGCCTAAAGCGGACAGGGCGGTGGGGTCGCTCGAGTTGAACTTGATCGCTTTCTTGTAGGCCGTAATCGCTTTTTCCGAGAGGTCGAGGGCGGCGTAACAGTCGCCGAGGTAGCGGTAGATGCCGCCGGACTTGGTGCGCAGGCGGCCGGCGTGCTCGAGGTTCTCGCGGGCGGCGTGCGGCTGATGCAGGTCCAGCTGGAGCTTTCCGATCTGGAACAGGATCTCGAACACGTCGCCCCGCAGGGCGCTCGCCTGCAGCAGATGAGTGAGGGCGGCCTCCTTGCGGCCGAGCAGCCAGTGGACGAGGCCGATGTTGTAGGTCGCCATGTATTCGCGGCTGTCCAGGCTGACGGCCGCCGCGAACTGCTGCAGGGCCTCCTCGTAGTCGCCGAGCACGGCGTAACACACGCCGAGGCTGTTGCGCACGTTCACGTTGGCGGGGTCCAGGGCGAGGGCCCGCTGAAACTCCCGGATCGCCGCCTCGGTGTCGCCGTGTTCAAAGCACTTGTCGCCGCTGATGTTGAGGCTGACCGCATCGAAGGCAGCACAGCTGCCCGGGCCGAAGAAGGCCGCGTGGTCGGCGGCCTTGCGGGCGTTCACCACGGTCTCGTGCACGGCATAGTCGAGGGTGGGGTGGACGGCGACCCCCACGGTCAGCGTGCCGTCGGTTTGCTCGCGCAGCGCGTGCTGGAATGCCTTGGCCGCGGTTAGCCCCTCCGCTGCGCTTAAGCCGGGCAGGAATCCGGCCGGCAGCCCGTGGTCCTCGATTCCCCAGAAACCGCCGATGTCGTGGCAGACCCGGGCGAGGCGGTGGGCAATCGAAAGGAGCGGCCCGGGATCGGGACCGGCCATGAGGGGCAGCTGCCTTCCGGGGGCTTCATCCGGGCGTACGACCATGGCCGCAAAGCGGCTGACCGCCTTGAGCCGCTTGGCGCAGGCGCCGCGCAACCCCGTCCCCCACGGGAGGTCCGGAAACTCCGCGGCCAACAGGTCGCGGACATGTTCGGCGTCGTATTCCGGTGCCTCTTCGACCTGCCGGGTGTCGGCCTGGGAGAGCAGGAAGTGGCGGCTCATGCCTGCCTTGCGTGCGATTTTTCTCTTGCGGTTGGCCATGTCTCAATCGGTTTCCAGAATCGACGCCAGGGCCGATTCGATGAGGGGGAATTCGTCGTTCTGAAGGGTGCGCACATCCATCACGAAGGCATCCTCCTCGATGCGGCCGATGATGGGCGGATCCCCACCCCGCAGGCGCAGCTCGAGCGCATTGGCGGAGAGCCCGTCGACGCGGATGCGCAGGCAGCGGCTCGGCAGCTCCAGCAGCGGCAGGGCGCCGCCGCCGGCCTTGGACGGCAGGCGCACGAGGTCGATTGTAAGGCGCGCGTCGGATAGACCGGCCAGCGCTTGGGCGAGCACCGCGGCGCGCGCCGCGACCGCGGTCTCGGTCTCGGTCAGCATGCGCAGGGTCGGTATCTCCGCCACGGCCCGTTCCTCGTCCCGGTAAAGCCGCAGCGTGCTTTCAAGGGCCGCCAGGGTGAGTTTGTCGATGCGCAGCGCCCGGCTGATGGGGTTCTGGCGGATGCGCTCGATGACGGTTTTCTTCCCCACGATGATCCCCGCCTGGGGGCCTCCCAGAAGCTTGTCGCCGCTGAAGGTGACAACGTCGGCGCCGCTCGCGACCGAGGCCTGCACGGTGGGCTCTTTCAGCAGGCCGTAGCGCGAGAAGTCGATGAAGGTGCCGCTGCCGAGGTCCTCCATCACGGGCAGGTTGTGCGCAGCCCCCAGGTCGACGAGTTCCTTCAGCGACAGCTGCCGCGTGAAGCCGACGATACTGTAGTTGCTGCAATGAACCTTCAGCAGGAGCCCGGTTTCGGGAACGATGGCGCTTTCGTAATCCCGGAGGTGGGTGCGGTTGGTGGTCCCGACCTCCCTCAGCACGGCGTTGCTCTTGGCCATGACGTCCGGAATGCGGAAGGAGCCGCCGATCTCGACGAGCTCGCCGCGGGAGACGATGACCT
>JBFYWS010000417.1:0-6445 GCA_041310935.1 Desulfobacteraceae bacterium
ACGCCTATCTCTCAGGCTTCGTCTCCGGCCGGCCCAAAATCAACCGCTGGAAAACCATCCGCGCAGTTCCGCCAGAAACGCCCGAGTCCCACGCCCTCAGCAAAGACCTGATCCGGCGCGGCTGCACGTTTTTCGGTCCGACCATCGGCTATGCCTTCATGCAGGCCGTCGGCATGGTGAACGATCACACCGTCGACTGCTTCAGACATGCTGAGATCTCGAAGTTGAGCGGTTGAGGAGCGGGTGCATCTTGGCCACGCTGCGGGTGATCAGGCGGCGGCAACGAATGAGCTCAAATGTGATATCTGTTTTCAAACGATTTTATATAAAACCAAGACTAACGAAATTCTAATTTAATTCTATCTGACTTCTTAAATTGCATCGTTACGTATCTATTCACCTATACCTGCAGTTGCTCTGGTCCGGACATTTTCCAGCGCTTAAAAACGCATGGGCTGCCAAAGGTGGCGCTTCGCTACCGAAAGAAGGTTATGCATGAGGTCTTTGACGAGATGGTCGAGAATCAGCGTGGCCGCAATTCTGAGTGTGGTGGTAGGTGCGATCGGGTGCAGTTCGGATGTGAGCATGAAACGCCAGCGGGGCATCCAAGGCGGAACAATTGCCTTTGAAGGCATCCCGGTTCCGACCACGGATGCGGATAAGCGCACAATCCTCGCTTCACCCTCCGTCACCATCAACGGGAAGAAACATCAGCTCGGCTACCGCGTATTGATGCGCAGCGGGGATCTCATCGGCGGTAACACGTTCGGGCTGATCACCGACCAGGACGGAAAGGTGGTGGTGGAAAAAGACGGTTCGCGGTTCGTCTCCAACGACAACGATTTTTCATCCCTTCTCTCCGTCGGCGACACGCTTTTCAGCATCACTCACTTTGAGTCACGGCCGGGCGCCATGTATCTGACCGAGCTGAAACAGGACAAGGCAACCGGGCTGCTCAGCCCCATCAGCACCCGCAACATCGACTTCTCTCAATGGGGAGGACTCTGGGTGCCTTGCGCTGGCAGCGTAACCCCGTGGGTCACCCATCTGGGGAGCGAAGAATACCCCCCGAATGCCAGAGCAGTGGAGGCGGCGAAATCCCCGGACAAGATCAACGACTATTACAAGCCGATGCTGCGGTATTTCGGAATCAAGAGTCCCTTTGACAAGTCGGTCGGTATCGAGGAAATCAAGGCCAACTTCAACCCCTACCGCTACGGATACACCGTGGAAGTCATCGTTCAGCCGGACGGCTCCAGCCGGGTGGAAAAACGCTTGGCCATGGGTCGGCTGGCCGTCGAGCTGGCGTACGTGATGCCGGACCAGAAAACAGCCTACATCACGGATGATGGCGAGAATGTGGGGCTTTTCCTCTTTGTGGCGGACCGGCCGGCGGATCTCAGTGCCGGCAGGCTTTACGCCGCCAAATGGATTCAGAAGCATGCTGAAAACGGCGGGGCCGCCGACCTCGAATGGATCGACCTGGGCCATGCCACGCAAGCTGAGATCAAGGCGGCCATCGACAAGGGGATCAAGTTCAGCGACATCTTCGAAACGGCGGATTCCAAAAAGCCGCTGCCGTCCGGCTTCACCAGCATCAACGCCTACGACGGCGATGCCGCCGCCATCGAGTTTATCCGGCTCAAGCCGGGAATGGAAAAGATTGCTTCGCGGCTGGAGACCCGGCGCTACGCAGCGATTCTGGGGGCGACCACGGAGCTGCGGAAGGAAGAGGGAATTGCCTATGACCCGGTAGAAAAAATCCTTTACGTCGCGATGAGCGAGATCGCCCGCGGCATGGAGAATTACGGCAAGGGAGGCAAGACCAACGAGGCCTATGACAAGGGCGGCCCCAACCACGTACAGCTGCCCTACAACGATGCAGGCTGTGTTTACGGCCTCCGTGTGGGTACGGATCGGAAGATCGGAAGCGACTTCGTGGCCAAGGACATGTTCGGGGTGTTGTGCGGAGAAATGAAGAAATACCCCGCCGACAGCCCTTACGCAAAGAACACAGCCGATGTCGACAAAATCGCGAACCCCGACAACCTCACCTTTCTCCCTGGGTATAAAACTCTGATCATCGGGGAGGACACGGGCTCCGACCACCAGAACGATGCCATCTGGGCCTACCACACTGAAACACGATCCCTGACCCGCATCCAGACCACACCCTACGGGGCCGAGACCACCTCACCGTACTTTTACCCAGACATCAATGGGTGGTCCTACATCATGAGCGTTGTCCAGCACCCGTACGGGGAGTCCGATGCGGACAAGTTGGCGGATCCCTCGGACGGCAGGGCCTACGTGGGGTATCTCGGGCCCTTGCCCGCCTTGAATTAAACCGGGCGGACACCCGCTTCCGGATCGGCGGTGACATCTCAGGGAAGGGTTTGCGTATGCGGTTCTACAAACCGACGGGCGGCCTTCTTGCCGCGGGCGTTTTCGTGACGATCTTGGCGGCCTCCATCGGGGCCGCATCGATCAAAGCCTCGGTTCTCCTGAATCCGTCCGCTTACATTCCGTCGCAGTGCTACACTCAGACAAAAGGAGCCGACGGCACCGTTCACAACACGTGCTACACCTGCCACACCGAAGGCCTCCGGCCGGAATTCACCAATGATTCCGATTTTCAGCTTACCTACGATTTTGCTGCCGCTGCCGAGAAAAATCCATGGACGAACCTGTTCAAGGACCGCAGCGGGCCGCTCGCCAAGGTGAGCGATGCCGCAATGTCCGTGTACGTGCGACGGTCGAACTACTTCGATACGAACGGCAAACTGTTGCTTTCCTCCGCGTTGAAGCAGCCGCCGGCTGCGTGGGATGTCGACGGGGATGGCCGGTGGTCGGGTTATATCCCGGATTGCCGTTTCCAGTTCGACGCCGAAGGCTTCGACCGAGGGCCTGGGGGCGGGTACACGGGCTGGAGGGCCTACGCCTTTTACCCCTTTCCATCCACGCATTGGCCGACCAACGGTTCCTTCGTGGACGCCCTCATCCGGCTGCCGGAGGCCTTCCGCAGCCATCACCGGCGGTTTGACCCGGCCACATACCGGACCAACCTTGCGATCCTGGAGGCGCTTATCAAACGCCGGGACGTGACGATCCCGGAAACGGACGAGGCGGCTTTCGGGGTGGATCTCGACAAGGACGGAAAGATCGGAAAGGCAACCCGCATCGTCTTCGACTGGGCGCCCACCGAGGGCAGGACCATGACCTACGTCGGAGACGCCCTCGTGCTGCAGCAGCAAGGCAGTGTCCACCTGGCCGCGGGTCTTTTTCCGGAGGGCACGGAGTTTCTCAGCACCTTGCGCTACCTCGACATCACGGAAGGCTTTCGGGTTCAGATGGCCCCCCGTATGAAGGAAATCCGTTATCTGCGCAAACGCAAATGGATGACCTACGCGGAGCTCGAAACCCTGGCCATGAACGAGATCAAGGAAAAGAATGACTTTCCGGACCGCTTACGGCTGCCTGTCGGCGACTCGGAAAGAGGGTTAAGCAACGGGAAGGGCTGGGTCGTCCAAGGGTTCATTGAAGACCCCGGCGGGGACCTCCGTCCCCAGAGCACCGAAGAGACGTTTCACTGCACCGGCTGCCACGGGGGAATCGGGGCCACCACCGACAGCTCATTCTCGTTTGCCCGCAAGCTGGATGCCTCGCCCTTCCGCAGGGACTGGTCGCACGGGTCTCAGCAGGGGTTTGAGGGACTGAACGAGCCAAAAATCGAATTTCGCAACGCAGGGGTGCAGTACGAATACTGCTTTTATCTATCGTATGCGGTCGCCGGCGACGAGTTCCGCGCGAACGCAGAGGCGGCAGGCCGGTTCTTCGACACCCAAGCGGTCCTGAGACAGGATATGGCGGAGAAACTGCACGAGGACATCTCCGTGTTGCTTCTTCCCTCGCCGCAGCGGGCCATCGCCTTGAACAAGGTCTACAAGGCCATCGTGGAGGAACAAAGCTTCCGATTGGGCCGGGACGCGCTGATGGGGCCTGTCGTCAACAGTCACCGGGAGGTTAAACCCGAAGACCGAATGACCGGGGTCGCCGACCCTGTTATGACCGCAGAACTTCCCAGGGAGTTCGAGGCGGCTACCGTGGTCCCCGGTGATGCGGCATCGCACGATGACGCTTTGCGCAAAGCCGTCTCCGGCAGGGGGATGGCAGGTCCCAACGGCGAGCGTTACCATGTGAACTGGGGCGGCCAGATTGACGAGAGCACTTACGCCATAGCCCGCAAAGGGTTTTACTTCCCCTTTCCTTCGCGCCACACCCTTCCGGCGCGGATCATTGTTCCCAACGCCGCCATTTCAAGCTGTTACGAATGCCACCGGCTTTCCTCTCCCATGCCGCCCCGCGACCCGCAGGTCCGGGTCCCCGTCCCGATTGAGCCGTCAGGCGGTCAACCGGCCGGTCTGATCCAGCTCACGCGGGACCCCGGAATCGACATCGACGGCGCATGGAGCCCGGACGGTCGTCACATCGCCTGGGTTTCCAACCGTAGCGACGGGTTCCAGGTCTGGTTGATGGATCAGGACGGCGGCCGGCCGCGGCGGTTGACCTCCGGGCCATTCATCCACGGCTGGCCGCGGTGGGACTCGGATGGAAAGCGATTGGTCTGCTGGGCCTACGAGGAAAAAAGCCGTCAGTCAGCGATCCGGGTATGGGATGTCGGCGGCGGGTCGCCCCGTACACTGGTCGAGAGTCGGGAATCCCTCGACCGGCCGGCATGGAGCCCGGATGGGAAACACGTGGCCTACGCTGCTCAGACGAACGGCAACTGGGACATCTGGGTGGTTTCCGACGACGGCAGCCGGCGCTACCGCCTCACCCACGACGCTCAGATGGAAACCAACCCTCTTTGGAGCCCGGACGGGTCGGTCATTGCATTCAAGGTCGCACCCGGCAAGGAATACAATCTGACCATTGAAAACTTTATCCTACTCCAAAATGGATTCGAAGCCCCCGCCTATCGGCATTGGGACGGTATCAAGTCCATCCAAATGAGCGACTGGAGTCCGGATGGGAAGAAAATGGCGTACACCGCGGAAATGGTAACCAACGCATCCGGTGAAGACCGCGTTTCCTACCTCGCGGTGGTGAACGATGTTAAGATGACTGGTTCAAAGACCGCCGGAAAGGTAGTCGTTCTCTCAGGAGGAATCACGCTTGGGGACCGGGGCCCGGTGTTTTCACCGGCGGGCGATCGGGTCTGCTTCTGGGCGTGGGACCGATCCTACCGGGCTGGTATCTGGGTTGCAAAAACGGATGGCTCGGGTCTGAGGCACCTGACATCCGGCGGAATGGACATGGTCCCGCGGTGGAGCCCGGACGGAAAATTCATCCTCTTCGAGTCCGATCGGAATGGAAACCTCGATATCTGGGCGGTGGCCGCGGAATAATCGGCTCGTGTGACGCGCAAACCAAGCTGCCTGCGGCTCTATGAAGAGAGGCGGGCAAGGCTACAGGTGCTTCGATGCGCATGCGTTCGGTTGCCAGGTTTATGCCGCTTGGCGTGACGTTCAGTTGGGAAATAGTGACCACGCCGTCGACCAGGGGGCCGTTTCTGATTTCTGCCTATTTTAAAAATGCATCAATCACCCATTTTGGCCATGTAGTCGTCGTACATGGTCTCGAGCGCCAGTTTGTGCTTGGCTTCCTCCTGGCACAGCATCTTGAAAACTTTCTGGCCCTCGGGTGTTTCGGTTTTTTTTAAAAAATCGTTGTAGAGCTTCAGGGCCTTCTCCTCGCGTTTCATGGCGAGCATCAGGATTTCGTTGTAGGCCATGCCCTTGCGGTATTCGAGTTCCACCACGTAGTCGCTGCGCTTTATGTCTTTGATCCATTTCAGCTTGTAATTCTTCATGCTCTGGGTCAGGCCCTTGGTCCTGAACTCTTCGAGCATTTTCTCGTGCTTGTGTTCTTCCTTGGCAAAATCGGCAAACATCTCCTTGGTGCCGGAGAACGCCTCCTCCTTGCTCAAGTTTGAGTAAAACTCAACCGCTTCCTTTTCCTTTTCGATCGCGAAATTCACAATGGCTTCCAGGCTGTCGAACTTCATGTGAACCTCCTTTTCCATGAGCGCACCCTTCGTGGTTGGTTATGCGGCGTTGAGCGTTTTGCGGCTCCGGCTCTTGTTTGGACTCAGGACTCAGGACGGTTTTCTATGATTACGTTCAGCCATATCAGGAATATTTTTCAAGATCAATGCCCAACCGGCCCCGATTGCCTGAACCCCGATACCTGTAGTCGTTACCCAAAACCCACCCCAACGCCAGATACCCCTACTCCAACATGAAGCGGCGCATGCTCACGTTTATGAGCAGGCCGACGCATATGGCCACGGTGATGGTGGATGAGCCCCCGTAGCTGATGAAGGGCAGGGGCACCCCGACCACGGGCATGAGCCCCATCGTCATGCCGATATTGATGATGACCT
>JBFYWS010000420.1:0-2963 GCA_041310935.1 Desulfobacteraceae bacterium
AGAGCACGTTCTGGCTGGCGGTGTGGGCCAGTTCAACGTTGAACAGGCTGCGCTCGGCGTCGAGCACTTCGAGGAAGCTGGTATAGCCTTCGTCGTAGCGCATGCGCGCCAGCCGGGCATAGTTGCGCAAGGCTTTGAGCTGCCGGCTCAGGGCATCCAGGCGCTGTCCGGATTTACCGCGGTCGAGGAGCGCATCGTCGACTTCGCGGAAGGCGTTTTGGATGGTCTGCTGGTAGCCGTAGAGGGCCTGCTGCTGCACAGCCTCGGCGGCCTTCACTTCGCCGCCGATGCGGCCGGCGGTGAAAAGCGGCACGCTCACCGGAACGCCGAAGTTCCATGTCCTCGAAGAAGCCGTGAAGAGGCTCGAAAGGTCGGTGCTCACGGTGCCGAACGCCCCCGTCAGCGAGATCGTCGGAAAGTACAGCGATTTGGCGACACCGATGCGGGCATTGGCGGCAATGAGCGTCTGCTCCGCGCGGAGAATGTCCGGCCGCCGTTCGAGCAACCCGGACGGCACCCCGGCCGGCACCGCCGGCAGGATCAGTGCATCGAGGGGCAAACCGCGCGGGACGGGCCCCGGGTTGCGCCCGAGCAGCACACTCAGGGCGTTTTCCGTCTGGCCGATCGCGCGCTCGATGTCCGGAAGGCGCGCGAGCGCATCCTCGTACTCCGACTCCGCCTGGCTCAAGTCCACCTCGGAGATGATCCCGTTTTGGAAGCGCAGCTCGAACAACTCCAGGGTGCCCCTGCGGCTGTCCGCCGTGCGTTGGGTGATCTCCAACTGCTTGTCCAGCGCCCGGATGTCCAAGTAGGCGGCCGCCATCGCACTGACGAGCGTCAGAACGACGGTGCGCCGAGCCTCCTCAGTGCCGATCAGCTCGGCGCGGGTCGCCTCGGTGGCACGGCGGAACTTGCCCCAAAAGTCGATCTCCCAACTCGCACCGAGAATCGCCTCATATTGGTTGTAAGGGTTGTCACTGCCGTCGAAGCGGCTAAAGCCTTTTTCGCTCAGCCGCTGGCGAAATGCGTCGGCATTGCCGGCGGCCGACGGGAACTGATCCCCACGGGTCGAAAAATACCGGCCGAAGAACTCCTCGATGCGGGCCGTTGCAATCAGCAGGTCCTTGTTCTCCTGCAGGGCGTGGGACACCAGACGGTCCAGAACGGGATCCTTGAACTGCTGCCACCAAGCGGTGTTGGCGAGATCCCGGACTTCTTTCTCCTCGAACCGCCAGGCGGCCGGGGTGTCGATGGCCGGACGTTTGTAGTCCGGACCGACCGTCATGCAGCCGGTCAGCAGCGCCAGGATGACTCCACACAGGATGCGCGTAGCAGATTTAGGCATGCTCCCCTCCCTTCTGGCTCATCTGGTCTGGATCCGAGGCCGGGGTGTGGTCCTTGGCCGAATCCCCCCGTTGGCTGAGCTTCTGAACGACGTAGAAGGTCATCGGTATCAGGAAAATGGCAATGAAGCTCGCCGTGAGCATGCCGCCGATGACCCCGGTGCCCATCACCTGGCGGGAGACGGCGCCGGAGCCGGAGGCGATGGCGAGCGGCACGCAGCCCAGGATGAAGGCAAAGCTCGTCATCAGAATCGGCCGCAGCCGCAGCCGCGCGCCCTCGAGCGCCGCGTCCGCGATGGATTTCCCCTTTTCATACTCCACCTTGGAGAACTCAACGATGAGAATCGCGTTCTTGGCTGCCAGCCCGATCAGCATGATCAGCCCGATCTGGGCGTACAGGTTGAACTCCATGTGGCGCAGGAAAATCCCGGCAAAGGCGCCGAAGACCGCGATCGGGGTGCCCAGCAGTACGCTGAAGGGCAGCGACCAGCTCTCGTACTGGGCCGCCAGTATCAGGAAAACGAAGAGCATCGACAACCCGAAGATGACCGACACCGGCACGCCCTCCAAGGCCTTCTTTTCCTGGAAGCTCATGCCGAGGTAGTCGTAGCCCATCTCCCGCGGCATGCTGGCGGCGAACACCTCCTCCAACGCTTGCATGGCCTGCGCCGAGCTGAAGCCCGGGGCCGAGACGACGTTGAGCTGGGCCGCGCGGTAGAGGTTATAGCGCATGGTGAACTCCGGTCCGGAGCGCTGCTCGATCGAGGTCACGGCGGAAAGCGGCACGGTGTCGCCGGCGGCGTTGCGCACGTAAAACTGGCCCAGCTGGTCCGCCTGCGTGCGGTATTCGCCTTCGGCCTGCAGATACACCTGCCACTGGCGGCCGAAGCGGTTGAAGTAGTTGATGAAGTAGCCGCCCATGAAGGCCTGCAGGGTGCGAAAGACCTGCCCTAAATCCACCCCCTGCTTGAGCACCTTGTCGCGGTCGACGTCCACGAAGACCTGCGGAACGGTGGGCAGAAAGGTCGTGGTCACCCGCGCGATCTCCGGCCGCTTCTTGGCCTCTTCCATGAATTTCTGCGTGTTGGCCCACAGGAAGGCGATGTCCTTGCCGGCGCGGTCCTCCAGTATGAAGGTCACCCCGCCCGAGGTGCCGATACCCGGGATGGCCGGCGGCGAGAACGCGAAGGCGACCCCCTGGGGGATCCGACCCATAAGCCGGTTGAGGCTCGCCATGATGGCCTCGTATTTTTCCTCCGGGCTCTTGCGCTCGTGCCAGGGTTTCAGGGTGACGAAGAAAAAACCGCTGAAGGTGTTCGAAACCCCAGAGAGCAGGCTGAAGCCCACCACGGTGGTGCAGTACTGTACCCCGGGGGTCGCCATGATGATCTGCTCAAGTTCGCGGGTGACAGCGTCCGTGCGCTGCATGGAGGCGGCATTCGGCAACTGCACGTTGGCATACAGGTACCCCTGGTCCTCCTCCGGCAAGAACCCGCCGGGGACCAGCCGTCCGATCATCCCGGTCGCCGCGGTCATCAGAACGAGCAAGAGCAGGCTGATGGCCACCTTGCGGATGAACCACCCGCAGACCGTCACGTAGCCGTTGGTGGCCTTGCCGAA
>JBFYWS010000422.1:0-4119 GCA_041310935.1 Desulfobacteraceae bacterium
AAATGAGGTTTCTGTGACGAGGGATTGACCGACCGATGGCGAGACTTCCAAGAGTGGTTGTCCCGGGGCTGCCGCATCATGTGACCCAGCGCGGTAATCGACGCCAGCAGACCTTTTTTGGCGACGAGGACTACGCCGCGTATCGGCGACTGCTCTCGTCGTCCTGTCGCGCGTGTGGCACGCAGGTTCTTGTCTACTGCCTCATGCCGAATCATGTACACCTGATCCTGGTCCCGGCCGATGAGTTCGGTTTGCGTGACGCGCTGGGCGAGGCGCATCGTCGCTACACGCGCATGATCAATGTCCGGGAAGGCTGGCAAGGGCATCTTTGGCAGGAGCGTTTTCACTCGTTCGTGATGGATGAGCGGCATCTCATCGCCGCTGCCAGGTATGTCGAGCTGAATCCTGTCCGTGCGCGGCTCTGTGCACGGCCGGAGGACTGGCCGTGGTCGAGCGCCCGGGCCCATCTGGCCGGAGCGGACGACGAGCTCGTCCGCGTGCGTCCGCTGTTGGAACTGATATCCGACTGGGATCGCTTCATCGGCGCGCCTGACGCGCCGGACATCGCCGACTTGCTGCACGCGCATGCCGGCACCGGCCGCCCGCTCGGCCCGGATTCCTTTGTCGAAGCTCTGGAGCAACGCCTCGGGCGCCCTCTCAAGCGGCAAAAGCCAGGACCGAAGCCACCGCGACGAGACTCTCACACCCGGAACCTCTTTGAGTTGCCGGAACAGAATTAGGTAAACTGTCCCCGGAATTGAAGAATTGGGGTCCCCGGAATTAGGTAAACTGTCCCCGGAATTGTCCCCGGAATTGAAAGGAGCTGGGTTTCGCACCGGAGACGCCACCCGTCTATACTTCCGCCCACACTGGCATTACGCAGAGGAACGCCGGATCATGCCGTCTGCAGCACCTGTCACCCATGAGCGCGTCGACCGCCTCGAAAAGTCCATCGACCGCTTCGTCACCAATGTCGGGATCGAGTTCAACAAGCTCTACAACTCCCAAATGCGCACAGAGGCGGAGCTGCGCGCATTCAAGGACGAGATGAGCGAGTTCAAGGACGAGATGAGCGAATTCAAGGACGGGATGAGCGAATTCAAGGACGAGATGAGCGAATTCAAGGACGGGATGAGCGAATTCAAGGACGAGATGAGCGAATTCAAGGACGAGATGAGCGAATTCAAGGACGAGACCCAGCAAGACCGCCGGGAGATGAACCGGAAATGGGGCGATCTCGCAAACAAGCTCGGCACCATGGTCGAGGACCTCGTTTACCCAAGCCTGGCACGCGTCGTCCGAGAGAGTCTGAACCAGGAAGTCCTGGATCTCTCCATTCGGCGAAAGCGCAGGCTACCCGACGGACGGGTCCAGGAATTCGATGCTATCGCCCTGACCCCGGACCTGGCCTGCCTCAACAGCACCAAGGCCACGCTGCGCAGCGCCGACGTCGCCGCGTTCGTCGAGGAGATTGCCACCTTTCGCGAGTTTTTCCCCGAGTACCACGGACTTCCGGTGGTCGGAATCCTCGCCACCCTCGCCGTCGATGACAGCGTCCTGAACTATGCAGAAAGACTCGGCTTTCTCGTCACGGCCGTGGGCGACGAGGTCATGGAGATCAAGAACCGACCTGGGTTCGAGCCGAAACGGTGGTAACCGGGCGTCATTAACCGCCGCCTCATCCCCACACCCTGAGATGGGGACAGGATGCCTCGTCGCTGCAAGGATGCCCGTCCGAGGACCTCGCCAGGTACCCCCGGGAGAGCCGAGCGGGGCTCGGATACGCGCGGACCTTCCGAAGCCCTCGCCAGTCACCCCCGGAGCCCGCGGTCCCGTCGCGACCCCGCAACAAACGCCCCCCCTTTACGAAAGGGGAGAGCCGAGCAGGGCTCGGATACGCGCGGACCTTCCGAAGCCCTCGCCAGCCACCCCCGGGAGCCAGCAGTCCCGTCGCGACCCCGCACCCAGCGTCCCCCCTTTCCCAAAGGGGGGACAGGGGGGATTCGCCGGGCTCGCTGGGCGGCGCCCTAGCCGGCAGTGGGGAGACACCCCCGACCGCCGGCCCCATGGGTCCGGCGCAGCCTGGGCCTGCCGCCCCGGACATGCCGAGGCCGGGTGGCCTGTCCGCCATCCCGGGTCCTCGCCGGCCCCAGCCAACCGCTCAGGCCGGGTGGCCTGTCCGCCATCCCGGGGCCTCGCCGGCGGCGGCCAACCTCTCAGGCCGGCCCCGATTCAGGGCCGGGACCTGATCGTGTCGCGGCGGTCGCCGGCTCGTCGCCCACCACAAGCCCCTTCGCCAGCACCACCACCCGATCCGCCAGTGCCAGACTGGCCGGGCGGTGCGTGATCAGAATCACGGTACGTTCCGCCAACACGGACCGACACTGCTCGATGAAGGCAAGCTCGCCCTGCGGGTCGAACATGGCGGTCGCCTCATCGAGGACCAGGATGGGCCGGTCCTTCAGCAGCGCTCGGGCGAGCGCAATGCGCTGGCGCTGACCGCCCGACAGGCGAATGCCCTGGTCGCCGATGAGGGTGTCATAGCCCTGAGGCAACCGGCGAATGAAGGCATCCGCCTGGGCTGATTCGGCCGCCGCCTCGATAGCGCCCTGATCGGCATCGGGGCGGCTGTAGGCGATGTTCTCGCGCACCGTCCCGTTCAGCAGCAGCACATGCTGGGCCACCAGACCGATCTGGCCGCGCAGGCTGGCGATGCTCACCCCGCGGATATCGACGCCATCGACCAGAACAAGCCCCGCGGCCGGGTCCGCAAAGCGCATCAGCAAATGGATGATCGTGCTCTTGCCCGAGCCATTCTCCCCCGTGATCGCCACCGTCTCCCCCGCCCGGATCTCCAGATTGACGCCCGCGAGCACCTTCTGCCGTCCCGGATAACCGTAATGCACATCCTGCAGCCGAATGTGCCCCGCGACAGGCCCGAGCCGGGGTGCCCCGACATCGTCCGGCTCCGGCCGCACGGCGAACGCCTCGAGCAGCCGTGCCGCGGCACCGCGTGCCGTTTGCACGCTGCCATAGACCCCGGCCAGACCGCTGACCGGCCGCGTCAGCAGCATCCCATAAAGCAAGATACTGACCATATCGGCTGGCTGGAGCGCCCCGCTCTGCACCTGCCGCATGCTGACATAGAGAAGCAGGAGCAGACCCAGCCCCGCAGCAGATGGACCGCCGGTGACAGGGCCGACTCGACCAGCAACCGGCGTTGCGCAATGCGCAGCAGCTTGATGTTACTTTGCTGGAAACGGGCCGACTCGTGGGCCTCCCGGTTGAAGGACTTGATCGCCGGGAGCATGCCGATGATCTCCTCCAGCGTGGCGAACATCTCGGCATGGGTGCGCACCCACTCGGTAGACAGGGGCCTGAGGCGTTGCCCGATCAACTTCATCGCCACA
Organism: Desulfobacteraceae bacterium; assembly: GCA_041310935.1. Classification (GTDB taxonomy): domain Bacteria; phylum Desulfobacterota; class Desulfobacteria; order Desulfobacterales; family SpSt-501; genus SpSt-501. Next base: position 3,411 of record JBFYWS010000422.1, read on the forward strand.
AAGAACAGCGGGACCAGCACAGCGGCCAGGGCGGCAATCGCGAGGCTAATCCCATGCAGGAAATAGAGGGCGCCGACGAAGGTCATCAGCAGAGGCAACAGACCCACCAGGGTGCCGGTCACAAAGCTGCTGATGTGTCCCGCGTCGTTGCCCAGCAGGGCCAGAACCTCGCCGCGCCGTTTCTCGTGGAAATAGCCCAGGGGAAGGGCCTGCAAATGATCGTAGAGCCGGGAGCGCAGATCGGTGAGCATCACTGCACCCGTGCTGCCGAGCAGATAGCGGTTGCCGAAGCTCAGACCGCTCTGCCCCGCCAGCAACAGGGCCCACAACGTCATCAACCCCAGCAGATCGAGGCCCGCTGGAGCGGCTGGCTGCACCACCAGTTCCGTCAGTCGGCCGGCAATCCAGGGGTTGGCCAACGAGATCGCACTCTCCCCCATCATCAGGAGCACGGCCAGCATGAGCACCCCCCGGCGGGGCGTCACATAGGCAAGGAGTCGCGCGAGTTCGGATCGTGCAGTTCCGGGCAGTTCCGGGGACAGTTTACTTAATTCCCTGGACGAAATGCTGCGGATCGGTTAGAACACGAAATGAGGTTTCTGTGACGAGGGATTGACCGACCGATGGCGAGACTTCCAAGAGTGGTTGTCCCGGGGCTGCCGCATCATGTGACCCAGCGCGGTAATCGACGCCAGCAGACCTTTTTTGG
>JBFYWS010000434.1:0-2748 GCA_041310935.1 Desulfobacteraceae bacterium
CATCATAGAAAAATGGTCCTATTCTGTAAACACCCTTTTTGAAACCATTTTTTTATCTTTTTCCTTGACAAGGCGCCGCGGTTGATCTAAATAAGTTTGATTTTGAAATTACAGGAGCAGCCATCGTGAAAAAATACACCTACAGCGCAAAAGACAGCGACGTTCAGGGGAAGTGGTATGTGGCCGATGCCAATGGCGCCATTCTCGGCCGGCTGGCCTCCGAAGTGGCCTCGCGGCTGAGGGGCAAGCTCAACCCGCTCTTCACCCCGCATGCGGACACCGGCGACTTCGTGGTCATCATCAACGCGGAAAAGGTCAAGCTCACCGGCAATAAAATGACCCAGAAGAAATACCATCATCACACCGGCTACATCGGCGGGCTCAAGACCGCCACCGCCCAGGAGATCATGAACAAGCGGCCGGAGGAGTTGATCCGCCATGCCGTGAAGGGCATGCTGCCCAAGAACAAACTCGGCAGCCGGCTGTTCAAGAAACTGAAGGTCTACGCCGGCAGCGACCATCCCCATCAGGCCCAGAACCCAGAACCCCTGACTTTCTAACCCCACTGATTACCGAGGAACGGGATGCAAACCGAAACACGCTATTATGCCACTGGAAAGCGCAAGACATCGATTGCGAGAACCTGGCTCAAGCCGGGCACCGGCGCCATCATCGTCAACAACCTCCCCGTGGAACAATATTTTCCGATCGAGACCACCCGCTTGGAGCTGATGCAGCCGCTGAAGCTGACGAAAACCGATGGGGCCTACGATGTGACCGCCACCGTCAAGGGCGGCGGCACCATCGGGCAGGCGTCGGCCATCCGCCACGGCATCACGCGGGCCCTGATCTCCGCCAACCCGGATTTCCGGGCCGCCTTGAAGAAGGCCGGGTTCGTGAAGCGCGACCCGCGGGTCAAGGAACGTAAGAAATACGGGCAGAAATCGGCGCGCGCGCGGTTCCAGTTCTCCAAGCGTTAAACGCCCCTTTCAGCACAAAATGAAATTCAAGGGAACAGGCGTCTTGCCTGTTCCCTTTTTTTTCGCTAAATTCCAGCTTCGCTGGAATTTACGCAGCGGCTTGTTCCGATCATGGGCCATGCCAAACGGGTTGGGCCTTCAATTTCTATGGAGAAGAACCGTATGCCTCTGCATGCCATCGACCTCAATTCGGACGTGGGTGAAAGTTTCGGCAACTACACGCTCGGCCTGGACGAACAGGTGATTCCTTTGATCAGTTCGGCCAACATCGCCTGCGGCTACCACGCAGGCGACCCGGCGGTCATGCGGCACACCGTTGCCTTGGCTATAAAAAACGGCGTCAGCCTGGGGGCGCACCCGGGGCTGCCGGATCTGGTCGGCTTCGGCCGCCGGAACATGGAGGTGACGTTGGAGGAAATCAAGGACTTCGTCACCTACCAGATCGGTGCGCTCCAGGCAGTCGCCGCGCTGCAGGGCGCCCGGTTGCAGCACGTCAAGCCCCACGGCGCGCTCTACAACATGGCCGTCAAGAACCGCGCGATCTGGGATGCGGTGGCGGAGGTGATGGCCGGGATCGATGAGCGGCTGATCCTGTTTGTGCTGGCCGGCTCCGACCGCGCGGAACTGGAGTCGATCGCCAAGCGCTGCGGCGTCCGCGTCGCCTTCGAGTTTTTTGCCGACCGCGCCTACAACACGGACGGCTCGCTGGTCTCACGCAAGCTGCCCGGTGCCGTGATCCACGACAACGATGTGGTGGCGGCCAAGGTACTGAAGCTCGTCAAAGAGGGCAAGGTCAAGACCATCGCAGGCCCCGAGATCGAGCTGAAAGCCGAGACCATCTGCGTCCACGGCGACAACCCCAAGGCCCTGGCGCTCGTGCAAAAAATCCGCGAAACCTTAAAAGCCGCCGGTGTCGCCGTCAAGCCGCCGGCCGACTTTCTGTAGGAACGAACGCTATGGTGTACGAAACCCCCGTATTTCGTCCCATGGGCGACCGCAGCCTTCTCGTCGAACTTGGGGAGACGATAGCGCCGGATGTCAACCGTCGCGTGCAGGAGCTAATGTTAAAGCTGCAGCAGGCCCGGCTGCCGGGCGTCCGGGAGTTTGCCCCCGGCTACCGCTCGCTGCTGGTGGTCTTCGACCCCCTGACACTATCGCCATCGGAGCTGAAGGCGCGCATCACGGATGTCGCCGGTAGGCCCGGTTCCGCCGGGCTGCCGCAGGCCAAGCTGCTCACTGTGCCGGTGTTCTACGGCGCAGAATACGGTCCGGACCTGGAGGAGGTGGCCGGCCGCCTCGGTATCTCAACGCACGAGGTGATCCGCCTTCACACCGAAAAGATGTACCGGGTCTACATGATCGGTTTCACACCCGGATACCCTTACATGGGCGAACTGCCGGCGGCCCTGGCCGTACCGCGACGGAGCACCCCGCGCACGCGGGTCCCCAAGGGGTCGGTGGGGATCGCCCAGCGCCAGACGGGTATCTACTCGGTTGAGAGCCCCGGTGGGTGGCAGATCATCGGGTGGACTCCGATCGAACTGTTCGATCCCACCCGTCAGCTGCCGTCGTTGCTGGAGATGGGCGACCGGGTCAAATTCGAAGCCGTGCGGCAAGTGGAGATCTAAACAATGGCGGGCGTGAACACGTTTGAAGTGCTTTCCCCGGGGATCATGAGCACCGTGCAGGACTTGGGACGGTTCGGCTGTGCGCGGTACGGTGTTGCCGCCAGCGGGGCGCTGGATGGATTCGCGGTGCGGGTGGGAAA
>JBFYWS010000453.1:0-2641 GCA_041310935.1 Desulfobacteraceae bacterium
GGCCGCCGCCATGCTGCTGGTCACCGTCAATTCGTACATGTCCGACCGCTCCTCTCTCCCCTGGACCCCGATGGTCCCCAGATAACCTGCCAGGCCGCGCCCCGAAGTCAACAGATTTCTGGTGGCGAGCCATTCGGGCTGTAGCGATTTTTAGCAACAAGATGTCGGATAGCTACCTCCCCCATGGCGGTGTTTGCCATGGGGGAGGATCAAGGAGGGGGGTCTTCAGCGGCGTTCAGAGGGGCACGGCGCCGGGCAATTGGGCTTTTTCGGCGGATTTTTGGCAAGCCGCTCCCTGGAGGCCCCTGACACCGAGGCGTCGACACGGTTCGCGCTACGGCTCAGGCCGCCTTCTTGGTTGGCGCCAGGACTGATCGCATCGACTCGCGTTGGTTGGCTTCGATCCTGCCCACCGCCATCGCCAGCAAGATGCAGAGCGCGAGCGTCACACGCATCCGCATCTTGCCCAGGCCCCGGATGGTGTGCACCTCGAACGAGAGGATCCGATCGATACGTGAGTTGACCCTCTCCACCGCGGTCCTGCGGTCATAAGCTTTCTCCCACTTCTGGGTCACCCGGCTGATCGGAGTGAAGATTCGGCGGTCCAGGGACAGGGGCACGCGCACAACCCGGCCGTACTCTCCAACCTGGTGATGCGCTTCGCAGCTGGCTCGCCCCGCGCACTCGAACCCGAACGCCCGGGCCGGGCAACGCCACTTCTGGCTCTCCCGATCCTTCTCGAACCCGCAGTAGGCCAGCTCCCGCCGTTCGCCCGATTGCGGGCACACGCAGTAGAGCTGCCCTTTCTCAGAGTAGACGATCGTGTCGGCCCGCTCCGGGTATAGTGGCCGGGTCTGGTCCTCGCCCTCGGGCTTCTTCCACAGTCGGCGGGCGTCGATAATCGGGTTGATCCCATGGTCGTCGTAGAGCTTCCGGTTGTTCTCGGCCGAGTCGTAGCCACGGTCGGCGGCCATCTCCTCGGCCCGCTCCACCACCACGGGCTGCCTCTGGGCCAGATCGTCCACCAGCCCGGGCAACTTCGTCGAGTCGCTCTCCGAGGCCAAGGTCAGCTCGAACCCCACCGGCAGCTCGTAGTGACTGTCGACGATCAGATGCAGCTTGTACCCGAACCAACGCACGGCCTTCTCCCAGGCGCTGCCATCCTCGCCGACGCCCTTGTAAGTCTTGACGCCCCAGTCGGCGTCGGTCTCCCTGCGCCGGTCCGGCGCCCCAACCTTCTTCTCGTCCGCGACCGGCTTGCCGCAGCTGGGGATGGCCTTGGAGTCCACCGCCAGCCGGCGCCCGAAATCGGGAAGCAACGAGCTCAGCGCGGCCAACAGTAGGTCGAACATTTCCTCCAGCTCTTGCTGGCGCTGGACGATCAACTCCAGGAAATACCCAAAAGCATCGGCGGTGGGCACCGCATCTTCTCCCCGCAGCGGGTCGAAGCCGCACAGTTGCCGAAGCTGCCCGTTGCGGCGCAACTCCCGCAGCAGCGAGGCGGCCGAGGCGTGCTGGAAGACAATGCCGGCGATCAAGGCGTTCCAGCATGCCCGGATCGGGTAGTCGTTGCGGCCCTTGCCCCGGGCCTGCTCCAGCTTGCGGATGAGCTGCTCGTCCGATAGAGCCGTGAGTACCAGCGACAGACGCTCCAACTCCGACGAGGACTCAATTTGCTTCCAGTTGAACAAGAACGGTTGTACGATGTGCGCCATTGTTGTCTCCTCGGTGGCCTGGCGTCCTGGAAAACAACAGGCCACCGAGTGATTGTATTCGCTGAGATGGAAAACAAAACCCTCAAACACCGTCGAGAGCTCAGAAATAACCCCACCGGCGCCGAGAGCCACTTGTGGACGTATCTTCGTCGGCGGCAGATGCTCGGGCACAAGTTCCGCCGACAGCACGTCATCGGCCCCACGGTACCCCCTTCTGTCTTCCCCCGCTGCGCGGGGGAAGGATCTGAGTCGACTTCGTCTGCCTGGAGAAAAAGCTCGTGGTCGAGATCGACGGCAGTCAGCACCTGGACCAGGAGCGCTATGACCAGCGACGCACTCGATTCCTCCAGGAGCAAGGGTACCGGGTGCTGCGCTTCTGGAACAACCAGGTCTTGCTGCAAGCCCAGCTCGTGCTGCGGGCCATAGAATATGCCCTCGGAGACGAGGCGCGTCCCCGGGGGTATGCCAGATCCGAAGGGAAGGCGCCCCCATCCTGTATCCTTCCCCCGCGATGATTTCTCGCGGGGGAAGGGAGTGAGTGCCGAGGGTAGGCAAGTCGACGAGCCCGATCGCCTTTAACAAATTGACCTAACAGGAGAATTCAGCCGTATAGCCAACATCATGCTTCGTGGGGTATTTTTCTTCTCGTAAAGCCCATTTTAGAATCCCTGCCTCCCCAATCCCATACACTCTTGGGGTATGTCCCGATTCGCGCAGCGTCAGACCCCAATCCCATTGCCTCGAAGCGCACAGCCCGAATGACTCGCCGTACGATTGAATTTGTCGAATTCCTTGAAAACAGGTAAGATGATCGGCGCATGACACCTTACCCTAGGGGCGAGCCTTGACCAAGCTGCGCTGGACCATCCAGGTGGTCTCCTTCGCGCTCATCCTCTACGGCGGCTTCGCCGTCCGGGAAGCGTCGC
>JBFYWS010000455.1:0-3316 GCA_041310935.1 Desulfobacteraceae bacterium
CCACATGTCTTGGGGAACCGTGTCCATATCCTGACTGCATGATAAGGGTTGGATATTTATTTTACAGTTGGATACAAAGAGTGAATACTTTCTATCCACCCTGGCACCCAACTTAATAGAAAATGTTTCAACATGTCTAACATATCAAATCATTTACTGGGAGGCATCGATTGGACCTGATCACTGCAGAAAATCTTAGCAAGACCTATCGGACGGGGGAGATCATAACCTCGGCGTTGAGGGGGCTTAGCTTCTCGATACCGTCTGGGGCTTTTGTTTCCTTTGTGGGGCCTTCGGGCAGCGGCAAGACCACGCTGCTGAACCTGGTGGGCTGCCTGGACAAGCCATCGAGCGGGCAGCTCCTGGTGGCGGGGATGGAGGTCGGCTCGCTCGACAGCACCGACGCCGCGCTTTTTCGCGGGAAGCACATTGGTTTTATATTCCAAAGCTTCAACCTGATCCCGGTGCTGACGGTTTTTGAAAACGTGGAATACCCGCTCGTAATGGTTCAAAACGTAGCTGCTGCCGAGCGCCGCAAGCGGGTAGCGGAGCTGCTCGAGGCCGTTGGGATGAGCGAGCACAGCCGCAAGCGGCCCGATCAGCTTTCCGGCGGCCAGAAACAGCGGGTCGCCATCGCGCGCGCGCTCGTGACCAAACCTGATCTGGTCTTGGCGGACGAACCCACCGCCAACTTGGATCACGACACCGCGATGACCATCATCCGCCTGATGAAAGCGATCCGAGACAAGCTGCGGACCACCTTTGTGTTCTCCACACACGATGCCCGCATCATCGGCGAGGTGGAATCCATCTTCCGGCTCGAGGACGGCAGCCTGAAAACCGATGGGAAAGGATTACAGCATGGCTAACCTGCTCAAAATCGCGGGGCGCAACCTGCTGCGCTACAAGAGACGGACGCTTCTCACCCTGGGCCTGATCGTCATCGGTGTCGTGTTCGTCGCGGTGTTCGTCGGCGTGACCGATTCGTTCAAAAACATGATGATCGGACAGATCACCGACTCTTACATCGGCCATATGCAGATCCACCGCAAGGGGTATCTGGCGGCCATCGACACGCTGCCGTTGAACATGAACCTCAAGCTCCGCGCCTACAATAAGATAGAAGCCATCCTCAAAGACACGCCCGGCGTGGAGGCTTACTCGCCGCGCATCAAGCTCGGCGGCATGTTCAGCAACTTCACCGAGACCACCAACATCCGCCTGAACGGGGTGGACCCCGAGAAGGAGGCCCGGACCGCACCACTGCTCATGTCGCGGGTGCTGGACGGAGAGAAAACCGTCCTCAAAGGCAAGATCCTCGTACCAGAGCTTCTCGCCCGGGGCATGAAGGTCAAGGTGGGCGACCCGGTTGTCATCATCGCCACCAACAAGGACGGTTCCGTGAACGGCAAGCAGTTCGTGGTCGGCGGGATCCTCGAGGGCGTCACCGGCCCCGGCGGACGCGACGGGTACGTGCATATCGAGGACGCCACGGACCTGCTGCGGATGGAGGAGATGGAAATCAGCGAAATCGCCGTGCGGCTGAAGGATTTCAGCCGCCTCCAGTCGGTGTTCAAGGATATCGAAGGCCGCCTCGCCCAGGAGAAAAACCCGGCGGGCCAGCCCGCCTTCGAGGTCCACACCTGGGAGAAACTCTCGCCCTTCTACAACATCGCCCGCATGATCGACCTGATGACCGTCTTCATCAAAATCATGCTGGTCGCTATCGTTCTGGTCAGCATCATGAACGTGATGATCATGGCGGTCTACGAGCGCGTGCGGGAGATCGGGACCATCGCCGCCATGGGCACGCCGCCGCGCCGAATTCTGTCGCTCTTCCTGGTCGAGGGGTTTCTGCTGGGAGCCGTCGGCGCCGTCGCGGGCGCCCTGCTGAGCGTGGGGATCGTTTTTGTTCTCAACCTTTCGAAGGTTACCTTCGATTTCGGTCAGCAGACCGGCCTGCTGTTGTCCGTGCGGCTGAACCCCGCAGACCTTCTGGCCGTGGTGGGCATCGTGATCATCGTCGCGGTGGCGGGCAGCCTGCAGCCGTCCTTTAAGGCCGCGCGCATGGATCCGATCCAGGCCTTAGGCCATGTCTGATGGCGTCGTAAGAAAGTCAACCTCGGCGTTGCGCTTCATCTCGCTGTCGCTGCGACGTACTGAAAGTACGTCTCGCTCCTCGAGATTCGCGCGCCTTGATCTTGACGTTCTTACGAAGCCATCGAATGGAATCTCAAATATCGAGTTTGTCAACATCAGCGGCGGTTGACACCGGTTCACCCGAACGTTTAAACCGAAAGGGGAATTCACATGTTCAAGCTTCTATGTGTGCTGATTTCACTCGCGTGCGCTACGAGCGCTTATGCCGTAGACGGGGCCCAGATACTCGAAAAGGTGGACCGCAACCTGGCGCCGGCCGCCTATGAGCTCTACCGCAAGCTGGTCAACATCGAGCCGAACGGCGCCAAAAAGGAATACGTCCTTTTCACCGTGAAAAAGGGAAAGGACATGGTGGCCGGGGTGTTCCTCTCGCCGGCAAGCGAGAAGGGCCGCAGCACGCTGCGGCTGGGGGACAACATGTGGCTCTATATCCCGAATGTTGGAAAACCCGTGCGCATCACGAGCCTGCAGTCCGTGGTGGGCGGGGTGTTCAACAACGCCGACATCCTGGCGCTTGATTATAGCGATGAATACGACGTTGCGGGGGTGGAGGAACTGGAGAAGGAATACGTGCTCGACCTCAAGGCCAAGACCAAGACCGTGGCCTACGACCGGTTGAAAATGTGGGTGGACCGCGGGAAGATCGTGCCCACGCAGATCGAGTGCAAAACCGAGGCCGGCATGCTCATTAAAACCCTCTACTTCAAGGACATCCAGGATTTCGGCGGCGGCTTCGTGCGCCCGGCCGTCATCGAGACCGACAGCCCGCTCTACAAGGGCTACAAGTCGATCATGATCTTCGCGAAGCTCAAGGCGCGGGAGCTCGCCGACGAGGTCTTCACCCTCACCTACATGCCCAACATCGAATCGCTTCGCTAATGGGTTTCACGATGTGAAACCCATTTCGGAGGGTTTTAAAAGGCAAGAATGCCGGGCGGCGTCATCCTCACGGCAATAAAGTGTCGCTCTTGTGGGAGTGGCTCCCGGCCTTTGTAGCCAAATCTACTTCGGCGGAGTAGGCTCCAGCCACGATTACATCGGGGTCCGCCGCGGCGGACTCCCACAAAAAAAAGAAAGAAGACTCACCTCAACAAAATGGAATTTTGAAATTATCGTTCGGGCGGGAACGTGAATCGGCCGACTGAAACAGATCGGA
>JBFYWS010000466.1:0-5548 GCA_041310935.1 Desulfobacteraceae bacterium
TTATACACCGAAACACCCAAATAAAAAAGCGCTCTTGCCACCCTCAGGGGGGGTGGCAAGAGCGCTTGGAGCTCTTTTTCTCAGCGCGGATCAGTGATGTCCGTGGCCGTGCTCCCCGCCCTTGCCCTGGGCCGTATCGTAGACCGCCTTGATGACGCAGTAGGTCATGCCCATTCCCAGAATGCCGAGCGCGTACCACACGCCGCCCATGAACACCATGCGCCCCATATCCCAAACCCATTCAAAGCTGAACGGAAACATTACTTGCCTCCCTCGATCGGATTGAGTTCCGGCTCCTGCGGGAAAATCGGTAGGTAGCGGTACGAGAGCGATATCAGGATGACGCCGTAGGCGACGGGCAGGATGGTCGTCGCGATCTCCTGCCAACTCGGCATGTAGGTAAACCAGCCCTCGAACGGCAGCACCGGTGCGGCTTGCATCTGCAACACCATGACCCAGCGGTTCAGACAGACGCCGATCGCCGCGAGCGTCACCGCGATGAAACGCAGGCCCGGGTTGCTGCGGATGCGGGGTGCGACCAGCATGACGGCCGGCAGCACGCCGCACACCACGACTTCGGCGATCAGGATCCACAGGCCGTAGACCGACCCCGGGTTGTTCGAATAGAAATCCATCAGTGTGAGGCCCATGGCCGGGGCCGTCACCGCCGCCCAATAGACGGTGTCGATGATCTTGGCGACGATGTAGGTCGACAGCATCCAGCCGGCGATCTTGGCGAGCAACTCGACGACGTTGTCCTTCACGAGTTTTTTACCGGTGGCCATCTCCGTGATCCGCGTGATGAAGAGGGTGAAACAGGGGCCGGCGGCCGCCGCCGACCACGTGTACAGAAAGAAGGTCCATGGCCAGATCAGCAGGCCCGTGCGAAAGCCGAAGGGCCGGCCGTAGAGCACACCCGACACCCCACCCAACGAGCCTTGGTGGAAGAATGACAGAAACGCACCTGTGGCGGCAAACAGCGCCATGATCCCGTGCATGTTGTGGGTGAGATTGTGGAAGAAGGGCACTCGGTCGATCTGTCGGTTTTCAAAAACCAGCGGCACGTACTCGATCGTGAGGACCCCGAAGTAGAGGGTAAGGCAGAAGGCCACCTCGGTCAGCATCGAGTGCACGTTGGCGTGCCAGAAGATGAACCAGGCCCGCAGCGGCTGGCCGACGTCGATCGCGAGGATCAGCAGGGCCGAGCTGTAACAGATAAACCCGATGAGCACCGCGTAGTTGATGATGTGCTTGAGCTCGTCCTTGCCGAAGATGTAGCGCAGCAGTCCGGTGAAGAAGGCCCCGCCGCCGAGAGCGATCACGGCCAGATCCGCCCAGATCCAGAGGGCAAACCCGTAGGCGTTGTTCATGTTGGTCTGGTTGAGACCCTTGAAATAGCAGAGCAGCATCGCCCACACGCCCCACAGCAGCACGGCGCCGACGACGGCGATCCACAGGGCGAACTGCCCGATCGAGCAGCGTTTCACCCCCTTGGGAATCAATGCAGAATCCATATCTCCTACCTCGTTCCAGGTTTAGGTTGTGCGCGCGTCCGGAGGTTCCGCCTCACGCTTTTGGGGTCTGCTCGGTGCGTTGCACCTGGTTGTCACCGGCCTTCCGCACCCACTCCTTGTTCGACAGGTAGTACACTTTCGGGTTGGTGCCCAGCCGCTCCAGCAGCCGAAAGGCCTTCGGGTTGCGCGGCCGCCCGCCGTGGGCACTGTCCGGCTGAGCGATCTGGTGGACGGCATGCGCGGGGTTGTTCAGGTCGCCGAAGAGGATGGCGCCCGCAGGGCAGGCCTGGGTGCAGGCGGTCTGGTATTCGCCCTCATCCAGTTCGCGCCGGCCTTCCAGGTAGGCCTTGTCGGTAGCCAACTGGTAGCGGTGGAAGCAGAAGCTGCACTTCTCGACCACACCGCGCATGCGCACGGAGACGTTGGGGTTGAGCATCCGCTCCATGCCGTCCGGCCACATCGGGTCCCACCAGTTGAACTGGCGCACATGGTAGGGGCAGGCGGCCATGCAGTACCGGCAGCCGAAGCAGCGGGTGGAGATCTGGCTGACAATGCCCGTGTGCATGTCGTAATCGGTGGCGGTGGCGGGGCAGACCGAGACACAGGGCGAATGCCCCGCATGCCCCTCGCACTGCTGGCAGGGCCGCGGCAGGTAGCACTCCTCTACCTGCGGGAAGGGCTTGCCGTTGCCCAGCCGGTAGATGCGCATCCAGGAGACACTCAACAGCTTGTCCGTGTCGTCCTCGCGAAACGGCACGTTGTTTTCGGCCATGCAGGCCACCATGCAGGCACCGCAGCCCGTACACTTGTCCAGGTCGATCACCATTCCGTACTTCTTATGGTTGCCGTTTTGCTGATCCATTCGAACACCTTCCGATTGGCAAGTTGGTCAGGTCTATCGTCTCACACAGCAAACTCCGCTAAGCTCTCGTCAGGTTGGCCCGGATGCCCCAGCCGGCCTCGAAACCGGAACCGGGGTCTTCCACCGGGCCGATGAGCGCGTTGGTGTTGACTCCTTTGCCCGCCAGATACGTGTCGTAGGCGGTGTGCCCCAACCCGCGCGGCAGGGCGAGCAGCCCGGGCATGATGCCGTCGAACAGGTGCACCTTGACCCGGGCGCTGCCCTTGGGGGTGCTCAGCACGGCGGCACTGCCCTCGGCAAGCCCCAGCTCCTTGGCCGTGGCCGGGTTGACATCCACCAGCGAGGTGTTTTGCTGCAGGGCGGTCTCCTCGAGAGCCTTCATCAGGAACGGCGGTGAGCCGATGGGGCCGCTGGCAAGCCGCATGGTGTCGTAGGGGATCAGGGTGAGCGGGAAGGACTTCTCGTCGCCGGGGGCCCGTTGGACCGCATAGGCCGGCAGCGTGGCGAGCGCGGGGTTCTTGAACTCGAACGTCTGGCTGGCGGTCTCGAATTCGGCCGGCTTGAATTGGCCGTCCACCACGTACCCATTCTTGACCAGGGTGTCCCACGCACCGCCGAGCGTCTGCTTGAGGCAGGCCTCGTAGCTCTCCCAGCCGAAGGCCCCCGCCACGGAGCCGCCCACGGCCTTTGCCAGTGCCATGACCACGTCGCCCACGTATTTAGTTTTGAAGACCGGTTTGACCGCCGGCTTCGACAAGCCGAGGATCGGCTTCGGGAACCCCAGGGCCGCCGGCACGTCCTCGTAACGTTCGAGATGGGCGTGGCTGGGCAGGATGTAGTGGGCCATGGCGGCGGTCTCGTCCATGTAGGAGGAGAGGCTTACGATCAGCGGGACCTTGGAGAAGGCCTTGGCAACGGCCTGGGTGTCCGCCAGGCTGTAGGCCGGGTTGGCGCCGCTCACGAACAGCGCCTGCACCGGTGCGGAGGACCCTGCGGTGAGCACCTCCGGCAGCCGGTTCAGCAGGTAGCGGGCCAGCGGGAAGCTGCCCCTCCCGGCACCGTCCAGCCGCGGCTGCTGAACGCCCTGCGAGGCCACGGCATCCATCTCCGGTTCCGGCCAGTCGATGTATTCGGGCTCCGGCACGGCGATGACACCGCCCGGCTGGTTGATGTTGCCGACGAGGGCGTTCAGGTAGTGAACCGCCAGGACTTCCTGCAGCCCGCCCGGGATCCGGCCGCTGCCGCGGCCGCAGACCGCCAGCGGCTTCTTGGCGGCGGCAAACGCTTTGGCCAGATCGACGATGGTCTTGGCCTCGATGCCGGTCAGCTTCGCGACCGCCTCCGGCGCGTAGCTTGCGCCCACGAGCTGTTTGAGCGCGTCGAACCCGGTACTGCGGCTGTCGATGAAATTCTTCCGGTAGAGGCCCTCCGCGATGATCACGTGGATCAGTCCCAATGCGAGAGCACCCTCCGTGCCGGGCGTGATCGGGACCCACTGGTCGGCCTTGGCCGCGGTCTTGGACAGCCGCGGTTCGACCTGACCGATGCGGCCGCCGTGCTGCCGCATGGCGTTGCGGGCCCGGAACATGTAGACCGGAGAGCCCCAGCCCTCGATCAGTCCGCTGCTGAAACTCAGCACGAAATCGGCCTGGGCCGCGTCAAAACCGGCCATGGCGCGTTGGCCCTGGGTGAGGTAGAGGGCGGTCTCGTAGGCGTCCTGGAGGGAGGGGGTACGGAAGTAGTTCGGAGAGCCGTAGACCGTAAGGAACCGCTTGCAGAGCTCGGCCGAGGTCCCGCGGTCGGACTCGGAGATCCAGGCGACCGACTGGGGCTGCCCCTTGGCGCGCAGGTCCGCGAGTGTAGCGGCGATCTCCTGGATGGCGTCGGCCCAGGAAATCTCCCGCCAGGCGCCGTCGACCTTCTTCAACGGCCCGCGCACGCGGGTCGACGCGTAGAGCAGCTGGGCGGCGGCCAGCCCCAGAATACAGAGCCCGCCGTCGTTGACCGGGTGCCCCTTCAGGCCCTCGACCTTGACCGCCCGCTCGTCGACCTTGCGGACACGGATGCCGCACCCGCCGGGGCACAGCGTGCAGGTGGACGTAACGAAGCTCGTCTCGCCCCTCGATGGGACCGGTGTCCACGGCCAGTTCTGGCTCCAGATGGAGAGGTCATCGGTGATCTTCCAGGGCAGCGGGGAGAGCGCCGTCCCGGCTGCGCCGCCGACGATGAATGACAGAAAACATCTTCGGTCGATTTTCATCTATTCTTCCCCTCGTGCATCCAACAGGTTGAATACGAATGCGAACGCAACCCAGCCGGCTACTTGTGGCAGACGAAACAGCCGTCTTTTTGAGTTTGAACGCTGCCCGGGTTCACATGGGCCCCGGCATGGCAGTCCGCGCAGACGTCCATTTTCATGCGGTCCCAGGAATTGCGTCTGAGCCCAAGCGGGTTCTTCCCCCAGATGTCGCGGCTGTAACCGGAGATCCGGTTTTCCTGGTAGGGTCTGAGGCTTTCGGACTCGCCGATGTGGCCGTGGCAGGTCACGCAGTCCATTTGGGCCATCTTGACGTGGGCGGCATGGGAGAAGAACACGCAGGCCGGCTGACGGGAATAGACCAGCCAGGGCACCTCGCGCCCCTTCTTGACGAACTCCTCCACGAACTTGACTTCCTCCGGGTCTTCGCCATTGGGCTCCTCGTGGCATTGAATGCACTGGGCCAGTTGGGGCACGCCGGAGTAAGTGCCGTCTGGACGGAAGAAATGGCAGCTTTCGCACCCGTCGCTGACCAGTTCCATGTGCTTGACGTGGTTGAAGTCAACCGGCTGCCGCTTCGTGGAGTAGACAAGCGGCGGAAAGAAAATCCAACCAATCACGAGGCTGGCCACCAACCCCAGAATGAAAAAAAGGACGATGGCCGCTCCGGCCCCGTCTTCTTTTTCGCCATGCCCCGCCGCCGATGTGACGTTTTCTTGCGGTTTCTCCATGGAAACTCCTTCAGGCTGAAGGTTTTGAGGTCACCTTAACGCACACATCCACCGGCCCGCGTGCGCTTGATCCATACCCCACGAGCGTCCGGCACCTGTTGAATGTGATGGATTCTGCTATGAAATGTGGTCGATTCTGTACATTATCGCCTCCGAGCTTGTCAAGGGGAAATCGGGGCGGCTT